>NZ_JBHZCY010000036.1:0-40523 GCF_042786665.1 Kitasatospora sp. NPDC059146
GCTGCGGCACGGTCGGCTGTGGCTCGGCGACCACCGGCCCGGCCGGCGCGGCCGGTGCGGCCTGGTACGGCTGCTGCTGGTACGCCTGGTACCCCTGCTGCTGGTAGCCCCCGTACGAGTCCTGCCCGTACACCGGCTGCCCGTACTGGTCGTACGTCGGCGGCTCGTACGGCTGCGGCTCGTACCCCTGCTGCCCGTACGACTGCTGCTGCGGGAACTGCCCGCCCTGCTGGCCGCCCTGCTGGTAGCCCTGGGCCTGGGCCTGGGCCTGCTGCCCGCCGTACGAGCCCTGCCCGTACACCGGCTGCCCGTACTGGTCGTACGTCTGCGACCCGTACGGCTGCTCCTCGTACTGCTGCCCGTACGCCGGGGGCTGCTGCTGCCCCTGCGGGTGCCCCTCGCCCTGGCCCTGGCCCTGGTACGACTGCTGGTACGGCTGCTGGTACTGGCCGGTGGACCACTCCTGCGGCTGCCCGCCGTTGCCGCTGCCGTTACCGCTGCGATCGGTCACGCCCGCTCCTGGCTCAGGTCCCGTGCGGCGCGTAGAGCGCCCGCTTGTCGATGTAGCGGACCACCCCGTCCGGGACGAGGTACCAGACCGGCTCGCCCTTGGCGACCCGGTTGCGGCAGTCCGTGGAGGAGATGGCCAACGCCGGGACCTCCACCAGGGAGACCCCGCCCACCGGAAGCCCGGCGTCCGACAGAGTGTGCCCCGGACGGGTGCAACCGATGAAGTGGGCCAGCGAGAAGAGTTCGTCCGAGTCGTGCCAGGACAGGATCTGGGCCAGCGCGTCGGCGCCGGTGATGAAGAAGAGGTCCGCGGCCGGGTGCAGGGAATGCAGGTCGCGCAGGGTGTCGACGGTGTAGGTCGGGCCCTCGCGGTCGATGTCGATCCGGCTCACCGAGAACTGCGGGTTCTCGGCGGTGGCGATGACCGTCATCAGGTAGCGGTCCTCGGCCGGGGTGACCTGGCGGTCGCTCTTCTGCCACGGCTCACCGGTCGGGACGAAGATCACCTCGTCCAGGTGGAACGCGCTCGCCACCTCGCTCGCGGCGACCAGGTGGCCGTGGTGGATCGGGTCGAAGGTGCCGCCCATCACCCCGAGGCGCTTCTTCACCGGTTCCGGTCCGCCGGGATTCCCGGCCTGCTCTCCCATGCCGCCACACCTTACGCGACGCCCGTTGCGGTGCGGGAACGCCCGTGTGGGGGTTGTCCGCAGATGCGTGAGGGAGCGGCCGGCGCACCGGCCGGACGCTCCCCGAGCGGTCCCGGGACGGAGCTCAGCGGTCCCGGTTGAAGCGGGTGGTGATGAAGAGCAGGAGAACCAGGATGAACAGCGCGGCGCCACCCGTCAGCAGCGGGTTGAGGCTGTCGTGGTTGCCCCCCTCGGCGAGGAGGTTCAGGGCGGGGAGTGCGGCAGCAGTGCTCATGGTCGGCGGGACCTTCTCGGCTCGGTGACGGACCTGGGGGTGGTTCCGGGCCGGTGAGGGCCCACCCGTCATCGTACGGGGGGTTACGCGGCAACCGCTCGGCGGCCCACCGCCGCTGACCGGGCGTGAGCGAACCGAGGGGGACGCGGCGTCTACTGGCCCCGGAAGGCGCGGGCCATGATCCAGACCAGCAGGCCGATCCCGACGAAGGAGGCGATCACGATGATCCGCAGGAACAGGCCCGGGCCGGCCTCGTCGGAGATGGGTGCGGCCAGGCTGACCAGCGCTTCGGTGGACATCTGAGGGACTCCTCGAACTGCTCGGTACCGCGGCCGGGTCCGGTCTCGGTTCTCCAGGGCATTCAGGGTAAACCCGCCTCACACCGGCAGCGCCCACCGGCCCCCGCGCCGCGCCCGACCCACCACCGACCCGCCGCCAAGCCGCCGTCAAGTCGCCGCCGCACCGCCACCGCGGCCGTGCCCGGGGCCGTGCCCGGGGACGAGTACGCAACCGCGGACGTTGCACAGGCAGTCGTTGCAGACGAGTCACTGCCGGCGAAGACCAGCGGGGGGCCGGGCGCTGCGCCGAGGCCGCCGTCGACCAGGAGGTACGCAGACCATGACCGACACGACCGCGAACGCACCGAGCCGCCGTCGTCAGCGCTTCCCCGAGATCTCCACCCGGGCCTGGGAGCACCCCGCCGACCGCTCGGCGCTGGTCGCCCTGCGCCGGCTCTCCGGCTTCGACGACGTCCTGCGCAAGCTCGCCGGGCTGGTCTCCGAGCGCTCGATCCGGCTGATGTTCCTGGCCACCGCCGTGAAGACCTCCGAGCGCCAGTTCCCCGAGCTGTACGGCATGGTCCGCGACGCCGCCTACGTGCTCGACCTGGAGCAGGTCCCGGACCTGTACGTCAGCCAGGACCCGACGGTCAACGCGTTCACCATCGGCATCGACACCCCGATCATCGTGGTCACCAGCGGCCTGGTCGAGCTGCTGGACGAGGAGGAGCTGCGCTCCGTCATCGGCCACGAGGTCGGCCACGCGATGTCCGGCCACGCGGTCTACCGGACGATGCTGATGATCCTCACCAACATCGCCACCCGGATCGCCTGGGTGCCGCTCGGCAACCTGGCGATCATGGCCATCGTCACCGCGCTCAAGGAGTGGTTCCGCAAGGCCGAGCTGTCCAGCGACCGGGCCGGCCTGCTCGCCGGGCAGGACCTCCAGGCGTCCATGCGGGCCCTGATGAAGCTGGCCGGCGGGCACAACCTGGCCGAGATGAACGTCGACGCCTTCCTGGAGCAGGCCGAGGAGTACGAGAAGGCCGGGGACCTGCGCGACGGCGTGCTCAAGCTGCTCCAGCTGCTGCCGCAGACCCACCCGTTCGCGGTGGTCCGGGTCGCCCAGCTCAAGAAGTGGGCGGAGAGCGACGAGTACCGCTCGATCCTGGCCGGCGCCTACCCGCGCCGCACCGACGACCCGGACACCTCGGTCGGCGAGCAGTGGAAGGCCGCCGCCGAGCACTACACGACCTCGGTGAAGGAGAGCAAGGACCCGCTGATGGGCCTGCTGCGGGACGTGGCCGGCGGCGCCGCGACGGTCGGCGGCAAGCTGCGGGACACCTTCACCGGTGGCGGCCGCAACGACTCCGGCCCCCGCAACGGCTCCGGGGAGCGCGGCGACTCCGGGAACCGCGCCGACGGCTGACCCCCGCCCCCTCCCCCTCCGGCGGGACGGCCGGTGCCCCGCCCGGGTCACCGGCCACCCCGCCGCCGCCCCGCCGCCCCGCTGCCCAAGCCGCCCCCGACGCCGCCACCACCCCGACGCCCGCCCCGCTCAGCTCCCGGCCAGCACCCCGCACACCTGCCAGGCCGGCCGCGCGTGGTTGCCCGGGTCGACCGGCGTCGGCGCGGCCACCGCGGTGCCCTGCGCGGTGGCCAGCACCGGCTGCAGGAAGCCCGCCATCGAGGCGGTGCACGGCTCCGGGCCGGCCTGCAGCACCGCGTCCACCAGCCGCAGCTGCGCCTGCCCCAGGTCGACCCGGTCCAGTTGGAAGGTCAGCTCGCGCCGCACCGTCTCCAGGGTGACCGGGGCGCCGGCCGGGGCGCCGGCGGGCTTCAACGCGTAGACGAAGGTGTGGTCGGTGGTGATCTGCAGCGTGCCGCCGTCCGACTCGTCGACCCGCATCGCGCCGACCACCTTCACGGTGTCGGAGGCCAGCGCGACCTGCGCCGGGTCGAAGCGGACGATCCAGCCGGTCACCGCGTGGTGCCGGTCGTCCACCGGCTGGGCGACGCTCGCGTCGAACTGGGCCTGCTCACCGGGCGTGACGAAGACCCGCACGTCCGTGGTGGCGCCCTGGACCAGCTCCGCCGGCGCCAGCGAGGAGGCGACCAGGTAGCGCTGCACGGTGTCGAGGGCCTTGGTCACCTCGACCTTGCTGAAGTGCTCGGTGCCCGCGCCGCTCGGGGTGTTCAGTCCGGCCGCCCCGTCGCCGTACCCGGTCGGCAGCGCCGCGAACGGGTGCGCCGGGTCGGCGACCGGGCGCACGGCCGAAGCCGGGCTCAACGCGACCAGGCTGACGGTCAGTTGACTGCCCTCCGGCCGGGCCGGGATCCCCTTGGGCGAGTTCACCCCGAAGTACACCGCGGCCCCGAAGGCCAGCAGGATGAGCAGCAGCAGGGCCAGCGCCTGACGCGGCACGCTGCCCAGCGGCCCGAGCCGCACCCGGGCCCGGGTGGCCTTGCCGAAGGAGCCCGCGAGCCGCTCCCGGGCGGACAGTTCCTGGATCCGGGCAGCCCGGACGAACGACTCGTCGAAGACGACGGACCGGAACTCGTCCTCATTGCCGGAACCGCCCTCGGGCGTACCCTCAGGAGGCTCGCGCGGGTCACCCATAGCACCAGGGTAGGCGCACACCGGGCCCGCCACGAGGGCCCCGGCGCAGATTGCCGGGAACGCTCCGTGACCACCGCCCCGGGGCGTGCGCCCCCGGACACTCCCTTAGGGCGTCGACGCCGCCAGTGACGGCTCGGCCGGCACCGACCGCGGGTCCGCGCCCGGGCTGCTGCTGCCGGACTCCGGGCGCCGGGGCGCCCCCGAGGAGCCGCCCACGCCCTGGTAGACGGCCGCGACCGCCACCGCCACCAGGCTCACGCCCATGATCACGGCGAGCACCCAGGCCACCGGCCGGTGCCAGCGCTGCTGGGCCACGTACCGTCCGCGGGCCCGCACCGGGTCGTAGCGCCGCCCCCACCGCCGGCCCCGGCGGCCGGTCGCCCGGCCCGGGCCCGACCAGGGGTCAGGGTAGAGGTGGTCCTCGTCGAGTCCGCTCGGGTACGGGCGCAGCTCCAGCGGAAGCCCGTCCGCAGCCGGCACGTCATAGCTCCAGCCCGGTCCCGCGGAGTCCGGCTCGAACCGCGCCTCGGCGGCGGCGAGCTGCCGCTCCTTGGCGGTCGGCTCGTGCACGGCGGCGGACCGGACGAAGGCCTCATCGAAGACCACGGTGGCGAACTCGTCGTCCGCACCACCGTGGTCGGCGCCGTCGGGGTACGGCAAGCCCCCCACATCCTCAGCCACGGATTCAGCGTATTACCGGCCGGGCGATTTGTCTGTGGCTCCCGGCAGTTGGTCCGTCACCCGTGTGACGACCGCCCCGCGCGGCGCCCCGTTCGGCGCCCGCGCCCCGCCCTCACTCGGCGTCCGCGCCCCCGCCCACGGTCTGCTTCTCCTCGCCGCGGACGTGCCCGTCACCAGTGACGATGTACTTGGTGCTGGTCAGCTCCGGCAGGCCCATCGGGCCGCGGGCGTGCAGCTTCTGGGTGGAGATGCCGATCTCCGCGCCGAAGCCGAACTCACCGCCGTCGGTGAACCGGGTGGAGGCGTTGACGGCCACCGTGGTCGAGTCCACCAACTGGGTGAACCGGCGGGCGGCGGCCTGCGAGGTGGTGACGATCGCCTCGGTGTGGCCCGAGGACCAGCGGCGGATGTGCTCCACGGCCGCGTCCAGCGAGGGCACCACGGCCGCCGCCAGGTCGTACGAGAGGTACTCGGCGCCCCAGTCCTCGTCGGTGGCGGGCACCGCGGTGACGCCGGTGCCCTCGGCGGCCTTGAGCACCGCCTCGTCGCCGTGCACCGTCACCCCGGCCCCGGCCAGGGCGGCCAGCGCGAGCGGCAGGAAGGCGTCCGCGACGTCCTGGTGCACCAGCAGCGTCTCGGCGGAGTTGCAGACGCTGACCCGCTGCGCCTTGGAGTTCAGCAGGATGCCGACGGCCATCGCCAGGTCGGTCCGGGCGTCCACGTACACGTGGCAGTTGCCGGTGCCGGTCTCGATCACCGGGACGGTCGAACCCTCGACCACGGTGCGGATCAGCGAGGCGCCGCCGCGCGGGATCAGCACGTCGACCAGGCCGCGGGCGCGCATCAGCTCCTGCACCGAGTCCCGGCTCTCCCCCGGGACGAGCTGGATGACGTCGGCCGGCAGCCCGGCCGCGACGACGGCGTCCCGCAGGACGGCGACCAGCGCGGTGTTGGAGCGGTAGGCGGAGGCGGAGCCGCGCAGCAGCACCGCGTTGCCGGACTTGAGGCAGAGCGCGGCGGCGTCCACGGTGACGTTCGGCCGGGCCTCGTAGATGATGCCGACCACGCCGAGCGGCACCCGCACCTGACGCACGTCCAGGCCGTTCGGCAGGGTGTAGCCGCGCACCACCTCGCCGACCGGGTCGGCCAGGCCGGCCACGTCCCGCACGTCCGAGGCGATCGCGGCGATCCGCTCGCCGGTCAGGCTCAGCCGGTCGACCACCGACTCGGCCGTCCCCGCCGCGCGGGCCCGGGCCACGTCCTCGGCGTTGGCGGCGACGATCTCGGCGCTGCGGGCGACCAGCGCGTCCGCGATCGCCAGCAGCGCGGCGTCCTTGGCCCGGCGCGGCAGCGGGGCGAGCGCGGCGGCCGCCTCCCGGGCACGGCGCGCTACGGCGAGGACGGGGCTGTCGGCGGTGGCGAGGTCGTTGGTCATGCCGCCAAGGGTAGCGACTGCCCCCGCGCCGCCGAGCCGTCATTTCGCCCGGTGAGACACCGCCCGGACGGCTCCGCGCGCCCTCGGTACGGCCCGCGCCCCGCCCTCAGCACGAGCGCGCCCCACCACCGGTACGGCCGCGCCCCTCCCTCAGTACGGGTGCACCCCGCCCAGGTGCGGCGGCGGATCGCCGAAGCCCTCGGCGACCCGCTTGCGGTACGTCGCCCGGTCGACCACTTCCAGCCCGACGATCTCCCACGGCGGCAGGCTCGCGGTCACCTTGTGCTCGCCCCACAGCCGCAGCGCTATCGCCGCCGCGTCGTGCAGGTCCCGGGCCTGCTCCCAGTAGCGGATCTCGGCGTGGTCGGCCGCGTAGCGGGCGGTCAGGAAGAACGAGTGGTCGTGCGCCAGCCGCTCCAGCGAGGCCCGCAGCGCGGACAGCGGGGTGGTCTGCCCGGCCACGCTCAGCACCACGTGCCACAGCCGGGCCTGCTCCGGCACGCTCGGCGGATCCGCCGCCTGCGCGCGCTGCGGCCGCAGCCGGCGCACCCCGCCGGGCCCCTGCGACGGCGGACCGGCCGGCTCGGCGGGGCCGTCCCCGCGTCCGCCGTCGATGCTGGTCAGCCGCCGGCCCGCCGTCCCTCCGGTCAGCGCTGCCTCGCGCCTGCGTTCCACCGGCGGCCTCCTGTTCGGCGATCTCGTGTCGTCCCGTACCGGCCCGCCGGCCCCCGGCCGACCGGTACGGCTGCGCCCCTCCTCGCCCGCGGCCGGTCCGCTCCCGTACGGAGCGGCCCGCCGACCGCGCCGCGCCGTCCGGCCGCTGCCGGCCGTACGGCCGGTCAGCCGTGCAGAACGACCAGGTCGTCGCGGTGGACGACCTCGCGCTCGTACCCGGCGCCGAACTCCTGGGCCAGGTCGCGGGTGGACCGGCCGAGCAGGCGGGGCAACTCCCTCGCATCAAAGTTGACCAGTCCGCGGGCCACGATGTGGCCGTTTTCGGCAAGAAGGTCCACCGGATCACCCGCGGCGAAGTCCCCGTCGACCTTGGTCACCCCGGCGGGCAGCAGCGAGGCGCCGCCGGAGACGACCGCCTCGACCGCGCCCGCGTCCAGGTGCAGGGCGCCGCGCGGGCTGCTGGCGTGGGCCAGCCAGAGCATCCGGTCGGAGGTGCGGCTGCCGGTGCGCCGGAAGAGCGTGCCGGTGGGCCGCCCGGCCAGCGCGTCGGCGGCGTGGCTGGCGGCGGTGAGCACCACCGGGATGCCCGCGCCGGTGGCGATCCGGGCCGCCTCCACCTTGGTGACCATGCCGCCGGTGCCCACGCCCGCCTTGCCGGCACTGCCGATCTGGATGCCGTCGAGGTCGTGCGGGCCGCTCACCTCGGCGATCCGGCTGGTGCCGGGCCGGGACGGGTCGCCGTCGTAGAGGCCGTCCACGTCGGAGAGCAGCACCAGCAGGTCGGCCCGGACCAGGTGGGCGACCAGCGCGGCGAGCCGGTCGTTGTCCCCGAACTTGATTTCGGCGGTGGCGACGGTGTCGTTCTCGTTGACGACCGGCATCGCGCCCATCGCCAGCAGCTGGTCCAGTGTCCGGTAGGCGTTGCGGTAGTGGGCGCGACGGCTGGCGTCCTCGGCGGTGAGCAGTACCTGGCCGACCCGGATGCCGTACCGGGCGAAGGAGGCGGTGTACCGCGCGACCAGCAGCCCCTGGCCGACGCTGGCCGCGGCCTGCTGGCGGGCCAGGTCCTTGGGCCGCTTGTCCAGACCGAGCGGGGCGAGCCCGGCGGCGATGGCACCGGAGGAGACGAGCACCACCTCCGGCGGCTCCGGGCGGCTGCGCGCCTTGGCGAGCGCGTCCACCAGGGCGTCCACCCGGTCGGCGTCCAGGCCGCCGGCCGCCGTGGTGAGTGAGGAGGAGCCGACCTTGACCACGATCCGCCGTGCGGTCAGCACCTCCTCCCGCAGTGAGTCCTCGCTCATCTCGCTGTACGCCCTTCCGGTGTGGTGCGGGTGCGGCGGGGCCCGGCCCGGCCGCCATGGCCGAAATCTACGCGATCCGCGCAGGTCACCCCCAGGGGGTTTCACCGGCTGGACCGGCCCCGCTCAAGCTCCGGACCTCTCGGGCGACGTGACGGCGCGTCATGCCGGAACACAGCGGACGGCCCCGCCACCTGTCGAGGTGGCGGGGCCGTCCGCTGCGCGGCGGGGTCGACTCAGTGCTCCTCGTCGTCCTCGATCGCGGCCTGCCGGCCGCTGGAGAGCGCCTCGAAGGCGAGGTACTCGGCCTCGGCCGCGTCCCGGCCCTTCTGCTTCTCGCGGCGGCGGTCGACCGCCGGGCGCTGGGTCTCCATCCGGTGGTCCTCACCGCGGCGACCGAGCATCTCGGCGCCGGCGGCCATGGTCGGCTCCCAGTCGAAGACGACGGCGTTCTCCTCCGGGCCGATGATGACGGTGTCGCCCTCGCGAGCGCCGACCTTCCACAGCCGGTCCTCGATGCCGAGGCGGGCCAGCCGGTCGGCCAGGTAGCCGACGGCCTCGTCGTTGCTGAAGTCGGTCTGGCGGACCCAGCGCTCCGGCTTGACGCCGCGGATGCGGTAGGAGCCGTCCTCCTCCTCGATGGTGAAGCCCTCGTCGTCGACGGCCGTGGGCCGGATCACGATCCGGGTGGACTCCTCGGCCGGCTTGGCGGCGCGCGCCTCGGCGACGATCTTCGCCACCGCGAAGCTCAGCTCGCGCAGGCCCTTGCGGGAGGCGGCGGAGACCTCGTACACCTGGTAGCCGCGCTCCTCCAGCGAGGCACGGGTCAGGTCGGCGATGTCCTGGCCGTCCGGGACGTCCACCTTGTTGAGCGCGACCAGGCGCGGGCGGTCCTCCAGACCGCCGTACTCGGCGAGCTCGGCCTCGATGGTCTCCAGGTCGGTCAGCGGGTCGCGGCCGGGCTCCAGGGTGGCGCAGTCCAGCACGTGCACCAGCACCGAGCAGCGCTCGACGTGCCGCAGGAACTCCAGGCCCAGGCCCCGGCCCTGGCTGGCGCCCGGGATCAGGCCGGGCACGTCGGCGATGGTGTAGACGGTTTCGCCCGCGGTGACCACGCCGAGGTTGGGGATCAGGGTGGTGAACGGGTAGTCCGCGATCTTCGGCTTGGCGGCGGAGAGCACCGAGATCAGCGAGGACTTGCCGGCGCTCGGGTAGCCGACCAGCGCCACGTCGGCGACGGACTTGAGCTCCATCACGATGTCGCGGGCCTCGCCGGGCTCGCCGAGCAGCGCGAAGCCGGGCGCCTTGCGGCGGGCCGAGGAGAGCGCGGCGTTGCCGAGGCCGCCGCGGCCGCCCTGGGCGGCGACGAAGCTGGTGCCGTGGCCGACCAGGTCGGCGAGCACGTTGCCCTGGCGGTCCAGCACCACGGTGCCGTCCGGCACCAGCAGGACGAGGTCGGAGCCCTCGGCGCCGGTGCGGTTGCCGCCCGCGCCCGGCTTGCCGTTGGTGGCCTTGCGCTTGGGCGAGTGGTGGTACTCGAGCAGGGTGGTGACCTGCGCGTCCACGGTCAGGATGACACTGCCGCCCTCACCGCCGTTCCCCCCGTCCGGTCCGCCGAGCGGCTTGAACTTCTCACGGTGAACGGAGGCGCAGCCGTGGCCTCCGTTACCCGCGGCGACGTGCAGTTCGACGCGGTCCACGAAGGTGGTCATGGTTGTGCCTCCAGTACGGGGAAGGGTTCTTCTGCGTAAAGCGCGAAGGGTGGACCGGAGAATTCCGGCCCACCCTTCAGTGTGAGTCCTGTCAGACTCGGGAGTCCGTTCGGACTCAGGCCTCGACGGCCACGATGTTGACGACCTTGCGGCCGCGACGGTTGCCGAACTGCACCGCACCGGCGGTCAGCGCGAACAGGGTGTCGTCGCCACCACGGCCGACACCGGCACCCGGGTGGAAGTGGGTGCCACGCTGGCGGACGAGGATCTCGCCGGCCGAGACGACCTGGCCACCGAAGCGCTTCACGCCGAGGCGCTGGGCGTTCGAGTCACGGCCGTTACGAGTAGAGCTTGCGCCCTTCTTGTGTGCCATTTTTCGCTATCCCCTTACTTGCTGACCGAGTCGATGCTGGTGATGCGCACCGCGGTGTGCTTCTGACGGTGACCCTGACGACGGCGGTAGCCGGTCTTGTTCTTGTAGCGCAGGATGACGATCTTGTCGCCCTTGGTCTGGTCGACCACCTCGGCGTGAGCCTTCACGCCGGCCAGGACCCACGGGTCGGAGGTGACGGCGTCACCGTCGACGACCAGGATGGTCGAGAACTCCACCGAGTCACCCGGCTTGGCCTCGATACGGTCGATCTCCAGCACGTCGCCGATGGCGACCTTGTGCTGGCGGCCGCCTGCGCGAACGATCGCGTACATGCGGTACCTACTTTCCCAACTCGGTCGGAACTCCCGACGCCAGCCACCTGGGTACGGACACAGGGGCCTCCCTCCGAACGCGCGCGCACGGGGCGCGGTGCTCTCGGAGAGGTGATGTGCTCGGGAGCGCGGCGTAGACACGCCGATGGTCAAGAATACGGACCGGCCGCCCAGGGGGCAAACCGGCCGGTACGACCGGGGGCGGGAAGGACTCCCGCCCCCGGCGTGGGCACTACTCGGACGCCGTATCACCCTCGGCGGCCGCGGCCTTCTTGGCCGCCGCGCTCGTCCGCTTGGTCGCGGTCTTGCGGGCGGTGGTCTTCTTGGCCGCCGTGGTGGTCTTCTTGGCGGCGGTCTTCTTCGCGGCGGTCTTGCGGGCGGCCCGCTTCTTCGGCGCCGGGGCCTCCTCGGCCGACGCCTCCTCGGCGGGGGCCTCCTCCGCGGCCGGGGTCTCGACGACCTCGGTCTCCGCGACGGCGGTCCCGGCGGCGGCCTCCGGGGCCACCTCCGCGACGGGCTCGGCCACGACCTCGACCGCCGGCTCGGCGGCCGGGGCGGCGGCGGCCAGGGCCGCCTCCAGGGCCGCGTCGGCCTTCGCCTGCAGCACCACGATCTCGGCGGCCTGCGGGGCACCGGCCGGAGCCGTCGCCTTGCGCACCGCGCGGCGGCGCGGACGGCCGGCCGGAGCGGCGGCGGGGGCCTCGGCCACCGGGGCCTCCACCTCCACGGCCTTCGGCGTCTCGACCACCACGGTACCGACGGCCGGGGCCTCGACGCCCGGGACCTCCAGGGCCAGCTGGCCCTCGATCTCCTCGCGCACCGGCTCGGCGGGCTCCTCGAACGCCTCGGTGACGGCCTCGGCCACCGACCCGGCCTCGACGGCCTGCGGCTCCTCGTGGCCCGCGCCGCCCTTGCCCCGGCGACGGCGCTTGCCGCTGCCCGGGCCCGCCTCGACGGCGGTGGCCGCCGGGGCGTGGACGTGGGCGCTCGGCTGCTCCATGTGCACGATCACGCCGCGGCCGTTGCAGTGCACGCAGGCCTCGGAGAAGGACTCCAGCAGGCCCTGGCCGACCCGCTTGCGGGTCATCTGGACCAGGCCCAGCGAGGTGACCTCGGCCACCTGGTGCTTGGTCCGGTCCCGGCCCAGGCACTCCAGCAGTCGGCGCAGCACCAGGTCGCGGTTGGACTCCAGGACCATGTCGATGAAGTCGATCACGATGATGCCGCCGAGGTCGCGCAGCCGCAGCTGGCGCACGATCTCCTCGGCCGCCTCGATGTTGTTCCGGGTGACCGTCTCCTCCAGGTTGCCGCCCTGGCCGACGAACTTCCCGGTGTTGACGTCGATGACGATCATCGCCTCGGTGCGGTCGATCACCAGCGAACCGCCGCTGGGCAGCCAGACCTTGCGGTCCAGCGCCTTCATCAGCTGCTCGTCGATCCGGTAGGTGGCGAACACGTCCACCTCGGAGGTCCACCGCTGGAGCCGCTCGGCGAGGTCCGGCGCCACGTTGGAGACGTACTCGTGGATGGTCTTCCACGCCTCGTCGCCGGAGACGATGACCTTGGTGAAGTCCTCGTTGAAGATGTCGCGGACGACCCGGACGGTCATGTCCGGCTCGCCGTACAGCAGCGCCGGGGCGTTGCCGGTCGCGGCCTTCTTCTGGATGTCCTCCCACTGCTGCTGGAGGCGCTGGACGTCGCGGGTCAGCTCCTCCTCGGAGGCGCCCTCGGCGGCGGTGCGCACGATCACGCCCGCGTCGTCCGGGACGATCTTCTTGAGGATCTGCTTGAGGCGGGCCCGCTCGTTCTCGGGCAGCTTGCGCGAGATGCCGGTCATCGAGCCCTCGGGCACGTACACCAGGTAGCGGCCGGGCAGCGAGATCTGGCTGGTCAGGCGGGCGCCCTTGTGGCCGATCGGGTCCTTGGAGACCTGGACCAGCACGGACTGGCCGGACTTGAGCACCGACTCGATCCGGCGCGGGCCGCCGTGGCCCAGCGCACCGAAGTTGACCTCACCGGCGTACAGCACCGCGTTGCGGCCCTTGCCGATGTCGACGAACGCGGCCTCCATGGACGGCAGCACGTTCTGGACCTTGCCCAGGTAGACGTTGCCGACGTACGAGGTGGCCTGCTCCTTGTTGACGTAGTGCTCGACCAGCACGCCGTCCTCCAGCACGCCGATCTGGGTGCGCTGGCCGTTCTGGCGCACCACCATGACGCGCTCGACCGACTCCCGGCGGGCCAGGAACTCGGCCTCGGTGATGATCGGCACCCGGCGGCGGCCCAGCTCGCGGCCCTCGCGGCGGCGCTGCTTCTTCGCCTCCAGACGGGTCGAGCCCTTGATGGACTGCACCTCGTCCGGGTCGAAGGACGGCTCGGTGGAGCGGCGGCGCGGCTCGCGCACCTTCACCACCGTGCGGACGCCGTCCTCGGTGGTCTCGGCGGCCTCGACGGCGCCGGCCTCACCGCTGCGGCGGCGACGGCGGCGACGGCGGCGCGACGAGGACAGGCCGGCGGCCAGGTCGTCGTCGTCCTCGTCGTCCTCGTCGGCGACCGCCCGGGTCGACTCCTCGGCGGCGGGCTGCTCGGTCTCGACGGCCTCGGCGGCCTCGAAGTCCTCGGCCTCGCCACGGCGGCGGCGACGGCCGCCCCGACGGCGACGGCGGGACGGACGGCCGTCCTCCCACTCGTCCTCGGCCTCCGGACCGGCGACGGGGGCCTCCACGACGGGCTCCTCGACGACCGGGACCTCGACCGGAGCGGCCTTCACCGGAGCGGCCTTGACCGGAGCGGTCTTCACCGCAGCGGCCTTGGCCGGGGCCGACTTGGCCGGGGCGGCCTTGGCCGACGCCTCGGCGGCCGTCCTGCGACGGTTCGGCTCGACCCGGGTGCGGACCCGGCGGCGGCGGCCGACACCGCTGTACTCGTACTCGTCCTCGTCCTGGCGCTCGGCCTCGACGGCCGGGGCGGCCTCGACCGGCGCCGGGGCGGCGGCGGGCTGCGGCGGCGCGGCGGGCGCGACGTAGGGGGCGGGCTCCTGGAACACCGGGGCCTGGAAGACCGCGGTGGCCGGGCGCACGGCGCGGCGGCGCACCCGGTGGTGCGGCTCGGCCTCGGCGGCCGGGGCGGGGGCGGCGACCGGCTCGGCGGCGACCGGGGCCTCGGCGACGGCCTCGACGGCCTCCTCCTCGGCGGGCTCCTCCTCGACGGCGGGCTCCTCGGCCACCGGCTCCTCCACCGGGGCCTCGACCACCGGCGCGGCCTCGACCACGCGACGGCGGCGCGGGCGGCGGGCCGGAGCGGCCGGGGCCTCCTCGGCCACCGGCTCGGCGACCGGCTCCACGACCGGCTCGACGACCGGGGCGGGGGCGGCGGCCACCGGCTCCTCGACCGGGGCCTCGGCCTTCTTGCGGGTCCGACGGGCCCGAACGGGCTTCTCCGCCTTCTCCTCGGCCTTCGCCTCCGTGGTCTTCGTCTCCGTGGCCTTCGCCTCGGCCTCCGGTGCGGTGACCACGATCGCGGTCTCCTCCGGAGCGCCGGCCGGAGCCTCGGCACGCTTGCGGGTCCGGCGGGCCCGGACCGGCTTCTCGGCCGCCGGCGCCGCCTCGGCGGGCGCCTCGGCCGCAACGGCCGTCGGCTCGACCGGGACCACCGTCTCGGCCGTCTCGGCGGCCGCACCCTGCGGGGTGCCCGCCGGGCGGGACACCGCCCGGCGGCGACGGCGCGGCGGCGCGGCGGACGCGCCCTCACCACCGGTCGCGGCGGTTTCGTTCTGTTCCGTGGCCGCAGTCTGCTGCGGATCGGTGTTATCGAGCATGCGGGTGGATCTCCCGTCAGGCCCCCGGGCTCCACATCCGGGCACGGCACGGCACCAGTGGGCGGCCGGCATCGCGAGGATGCTCGGGCCGGACCCTTTGACGGTGCCGCCGTGCGGACGCGAGGCCGCACAGGGGCTCGTAGTCTCGCTCGGCGCCCCGCGTTGCGCGGGGTGTCGAAAGTCTTCTGGTCTGACCAGTCTTCTGAGTTTTTCCCAAGCTGAGCCGTCCCCCAACCCCGGGTGGCTCCCGGACGGGGTCCCGAGCCCACCGACCGTCGTGGTCGGCGGGCCCCGAGTGGCCGGCCTGTGCTGCGACGACGCTCGCTCCCCTGGGGAGCCGCGGCAACCCTGGAGGACCGTCGGGTCCAGTGAGGCACTGGACCCGGCCTCCGCCCCCTAGGCGGACGCGGTAGCGCGCGGCCTGCCGGCCGTTTCTCAGCCGGCCGGGGCCGCGGCGCGGTCGAGCGCCAGCGGGTCGGTCACCGTGCCGGACTCCTCATCGAGCGGCCCCTGCGCCAGCCTGGTCACCTCTGCGGGGACCGGCGGCGCCAGGTCGGCCGTCGCACGGAGACCGGACAATACGTCGTCGGGTCGTACGGCGGGTGTGGCGTGTCGTACTACCAGGCGCAGTATCGCACAGGGACGGCCCGTCCGAACATCGCGGCCGTTTCCGACCGCCGTGTCCGCACCGCCGTCGACCTGCGGCTCGACGGCGACGAGCGCCGCCACCGCACCGCGCGCGTCGAAGACCCGCACGCCGTTCTTGGTCCGGCGCTCGACCTCGACCTTCTCCTCGGCGAGGAACGCGCGGACCGCCTCGGCGGCCTCGGCCGGCTCGACGCCGTCCAGGCGCACCAGCCACTCGGAGGCCTCCAGGCGCTCCACGAAGTTGGGCGTGCGCACCTCGACCGCGTCGATCACGTCCAGGCCGTCCGGCAGCGACTCGTCCAGCTGCGCCCGCAGCTGCTCCGGGTCGCGCGCGGCGGCCAGGCCGATCTCCAGGTACTCCGCCTCGCTCGCCACCCCGGTCGGGGCGGCGTTGGCGTAGGACACCTTCGGGTGCGGGGTGAAGCCCGCCGAGTAGGCCATCGGAACGGCGGACCGGCGCAGGGCGCGCTCGAAGGCGCGCTGGAAGTCACGGTGGCTGGTGAAGCGGAGCCGGCCGCGCTTGGTGTAGCGGAGACGAATCCGCTGCACCGTCGGCGCGGGCGGCGGACCGTCGGGCGTACGGCGTGCCAGGGTCGCTCAGTCCTTAGTCAGTTCTCCCCGTCCGGCGCGGCGCAAACCCGCCACTGTCCGGACTCTGTCACCCCAAAGGGTACGCGCCCCGCCGCCCCGCTCGCTCCGCCCCTGGTCAGCCGCCCACGACCGACCCCCGCCCGGAACACTCCGGACGGGGGTCGAGAGCCCTGCGCCGACTACTTGTTGACGACCGTCAGCGGCAGCATCTTCTTACCGGTCGGGCCGATTTGGATGGCCGTGTCCATCTGGGGGCACACGCCGCAGTCGAAGCACGGAGTCCAGCGGCAGTCGTCGACCTCGACCTCCTCCAGGGCGTCCTGCCAGTCCTCCCACAGCCAGTCCTTGTCGAGGCCGCTGTCCAGGTGGTCCCAGGGCAGCACCTCCTCGTAGGAGCGCTCGCGGGTGGTGTACCAGTCGACGTCGACGCCGGTGCCGGCCAGGCCCTTCTCGGCGGAGAGCATCCAGCGGTCGTACGAGAAGTACTCGCGCCAGCCGTCGAAGCGGCCGCCGTCCTCGTAGACCGCGCGGATGACCGCGCCGATCCGGCGGTCGCCGCGGGAGAGCAGGCCCTCGACGATGCCGGGCTTGCCGTCGTGGTAGCGGTAGCCGATGTTCTTGCCGTACTTGCGGTCGCCGCGGATGGAGTCGCGCAGCTTGGCCAGGCGGGCGTCGGTGGCCTCGGCGGACAGCTGCGGGGCCCACTGGAACGGGGTGTGCGGCTTGGGCACGAACCCGCCGATGGAGACGGTGCAGCGGATGTCGTTCTGGCCGGTGACCTCGCGGCCCTTCTGGATGACGTTCTTCGCCATCTCGCCGATCTGGAGCACGTCCTCGTCGGTCTCGGTGGGCAGGCCGCACATGAAGTACAGCTTCACCTGGCGCCAGCCGTTGCCGTAGGCGGTGGCGACGGTGCGGATCAGGTCCTCCTCCGACACCATCTTGTTGATCACCTTGCGCATGCGCTCGCTGCCGCCCTCGGGGGCGAAGGTGAGGCCCGAGCGGCGCCCGTTGCGGGACAGCTCGTTGGCGAGGTCGATGTTGAAGGCGTCGACGCGGGTGGACGGCAGCGACAGGCCGATCTTGTCCTCGGTGTAGCGGTCGGCCAGCCCCTTGGCGATGTCACCGATCTCGGTGTGGTCGGCGCTGGACAGCGACAGCAGGCCGACCTCCTCGAAGCCGGTCGCCTTGAGCCCGCGCTCGACCATCTCGCCGATGCCGGTGATGCTTCGCTCCCGCACGGGGCGCGTGATCATGCCGGCCTGGCAGAAGCGGCAGCCGCGGGTGCAGCCGCGGAAGATCTCCACGGACATCCGCTCGTGCACCGTCTCCGCGAGCGGGACCAGCGGCTGCTTGGGGTACGGCCACTCGTCCAGGTCCATCACGGTGTGCTTGGACACCCGCCACGGCACGCCCGGGGCGTTCGGCACGACGCGGCCGATCCGGCCGTCGGCCAGGTACTCCACGTCGTAGAACTTCGGCACGTACACCCCGCCGGTGCGCGCCAGGCGCAGCAGCAGTTCGTCGCGCCCGCCCGGGCGGCCCTCGGCCTTCCAGGCGCGGATGATCTCGGTGATGTCGAGGACGGCCTGCTCGCCGTCGCCGATCACCGCGCAGTCGATGAAGTCCGCGATCGGCTCGGGGTTGAACGCCGCGTGGCCGCCGGCCAGGACGATCGGGTCCTCGTCGGTGCGGTCCGCGGCCTCCAGCGGGATGCCGGCCAGGTCGAGCGCGGTCAGCATGTTGGTGTAGCCGAGCTCGGTGGAGAACGACAGCCCGAACACGTCGAAGGCCTTGACCGGGCGGTGGGCGTCCACGGTGAACTGCGGCACCCGGTGCTCGCGCATCAGTGCCTCGAGGTCCGGCCAGACGCTGTAGGTGCGCTCGGCCAGCACCCCCTCGCGCTCGTTCAGCACCTCGTAGAGGATCATGACGCCCTGGTTGGGCAGCCCGACCTCGTAGGCGTCGGGGTACATCAGCGCCCAGCGGACGTCGCAGGCGTCCCAGTCCTTGACGGTCGAGTTGAGCTCGCCGCCGACGTACTGGATCGGCTTCTGGACGTGCGGGAGGAGTGCCTCCAGGCGTGGGAAGACCGATTCGACAGTCATGTACTAGGAACCCTTACGACGTGATTCGGTGCCGCGATTCGGCACGGGAGGGGTGACCCTCAAGGGTAGCCCAATCCGGGGAACGGCCCGTCCGGGACGGTTGCCCGCCGGTGCGCCCCGGCGCGATCCGCACCCGCCGGTGACCGCCCCGGCACGCGCGGTGCGCGCCCGCCGCCCGGCCCCGTCCGCCGTTGACACGCCCGGAACGCCCGTGCGGTACTGACAGGGCCCTGCCCAAGGCCCTGCACCCCTTCCGGAGACGGGAGTTGGGTCGTACGCTCGGCCAACGCCGACTCCCCGGCGGCCCGCTCGCCCCAGTACGCCCTCCCCCGTCCCCGCGCGGCCCCCTCACCCCGGCCCCGCGGAGCCCGTCCCCCGGCCCGCAGGCCGCGTCCGGCGGCGCGGCACTCCCGCGCGCCCCGGCGGCCGTACGACCGGTCGCAAGGAGAACCATGACCGACACCGGTCGGCGGGTCCGGCCCCTGGCCCTGCGCGCCCCCGACGCCCGGCCGGCCCGCTACCCCACCGCGGCCCAGGCGGAGAGCGCGGCCCGCCGCCTCGCCCTGCGCCACCCCGACCGCTGCCGGCTGCGCGAGGTGGGCCGCTCCCGGGCCGGGCGCCCGCTGCTGCTGCTCTCGGTGGACCGCGGGCCGCGCGCCGCCCTGGTGGTCGGCGGCCCGCACCCGAACGAGCCGATCGGCACCGCCGCCGCCGTCCGGCTGGCCGAGGTGCTGCTGGAGCGCCCCGCCCGGCCCGGGCTGTCCTGGCACCTGCTGCTCTGCCTGGACCCGGACGGCGCCGCCCTCAACGCCGGCTGGCTGGACGGCCCGCTCACCATGCGCCGCCACTACGAGCACTTCTTCCGCCCCGCCTTCGAGGAGCAGCCCGAACTGCTGCCCGCCCCCGGCTCCGGCCGCCCGCCGATGCCGGAGAGCCTGGCGCTGACCGGACTGATCGACGAGCTGCGCCCCTTCCTGCAGTGCTCCCTGCACGGGGTGGACTTCGGCGGCGCCTTCGTCCAGCTGACCGGCCCGGTGCGCGGCCTGGCCGAGCGCTTCGCCCGCTCCGCGGACCGGGCCGGCATCCCGCTGGACGTGGACTCCTACGACGCGGTCGGCTGGTCCAGCCCCGCCCCCGGCACCTATCTGATGCCACCGCCCGGCAGCACCGGCACCCCCCGGGCGCTGCCGGACGAGCCCGAGCTGTCCACCTGGTCGTACGCGGCCCGGTACGGCGGGGTGACCGCCGTCCTGGAGGTCCCGATGTGGGCCGTGGACGCGGTCGGCGACGCCCGGGTCCATCCGGCCGGGCCGCGGGCCGTCGGCGAGGCGGCCCGCGAGCTGACCCTGCGCACCGAGCAGCTCGACGCGCTGCTCGCCCGCGTCCCGGCCCAGGCCCGGGAGGCGTACGGCCCGCTGGTGCGCACCGCCGAGTTCAACCTGGCGGTGGCCCCGCGGATGGCCGCCGAGTGGCTGGAGCTGTGGTGCCCCGGCCCGCTGAGCGCCTCCCGGGCGACCACGGCCGGGCTGGTCGCCGCCCGGCTGCCGCTGCGGGTGGCCTCGATCCTGCTGCGGTTGCTCGCCGACGCCCGCGGCCCGGCCGCCGAGGCCACCCGGGAGCGCGCCCGCGCCGTCGTGGCGGACAGCCTGGAGCGGCTGCGGCACCGCTTCGGTGCCCGCTGGGTGCCGGTCCAGGAGCAGCTGGCCCACCAGACCCGGGCGGTCCTGACCGCCGCCGACTGCCTCTTGCATCCTGCCTGACGATTCGTCAACTCTCTTGCAGGGCAAGGCGAAGGGCCGGCCCGAAGGGATCCGGACCGGCCCTGGGAGCCGAACGTTCAGGGGAGCCGAACGTTCAGGGGAGCCGACGGCTCACGCCGCTATCGGCCGCTGGCTGCGCACCGCCTGGAGCAGCCCGATGCCGATCCAGACCGCGAACATCGAGGAGCCGCCGTAGGAGACGAAGGGCAGCGGGATGCCCGCGACCGGCATGATGCCCAGGCACATCCCGATGTTCTCGAAGGCCTGGAAGGAGAACCAGGCGATGATGCCGGCCGCCACGATCGTCCCGTACAGGTCGGTGGCCTGGCGGGCGATCCGGCAGGCCCGCCAGAGGATCACGCCGACCAGCGAGATGATCGCCAGCGCTCCGACGAAGCCGAGTTCCTCACCGGCGACGGTGAAGACGAAGTCGGTCTGCTGCTCCGGCACGAACTGCCCGATGGTCTGGGTGCCGTGGAACAGCCCCTTGCCGGTCAGTCCGCCCGAGCCGATCGCGATCCGGGCCTGGGCGGTGTTGTAGCCGACGCCGTTGGGGTCGAGCTGGGGGTTGGCGAAGGCGGCGAAGCGGTCGATCTGGTACTGGCTGAGCAGCCCGAGCTTCCAGATCGCGATGCTCCCGCTGACCCCGAGCGCCAGGATGCCGAGCACCCAGCGGTTGGCGGCGCCGGAGCCGAGCAGGATGCCGAGCACGACCGCGGACATCACCATGACCGACCCGGCGTCCGGCATCAGCAGCACCAGGCCCATCGGCAGGCAGGCCCAGACCAGGCCCCGGAACACCGCCCGGTGCGAGGGGAACTCCCGCTCCCCCGCGTCGACCTGGTCCGACAGCACGACGGCCATCGCCAGCAGGATGGCGACCTTCGCGAACTCGGCGGGCTGGACGGAGAAGCCGCCGCCGAGCTGGATCCACGAGTGGGCGCCGTTGACGGTCGAGCCGATCGGGCTGAGCGTCGCCATCAGCAGCAGGATCACGCCGACGTAGACGAAGGGCACCAGGGTGCGGACCCGCCGGGCTCCTATCGCTATCACCACGGCGCACAGCACCAGGCCGATCACGAAGTTCGTCAGGTGCCGGTAGAGGAAGTACTGCGGGTCCCCGTGGGTGAGGTTGTCGCGCCCGCGGGTGGCCGACCAGACCAGCAGCGAGCCGACGAGCGAGAGGGCCAGGCCGGCCAGCAGCAGTATCCAGTCCAGCCGCCAGAGCGGGGAGTCCTTGGCCAGGGCCTTGGAGACCCCGCTGCGCTGCGGGCTCAGCCGCAGCTGCCGGTACGAGCCGTAGGAGGTCATGCCCGTCCCCTTCCCGGGCGGTTCGGTTCGAGCGCGGCGGCGTCGGCCGCGGTGTACGCGGCCGGGCTGCCGGCCGGGGGCGCCGGGTCGAGGAAGGCCGCCGCCGGGGCGGCGTCGGGCAGGGCCGGGGCCACCATCGCCGGGGCCGCGGCGGACACCGGGGTGAGCTGCGTGGCGGCGGCCCCCCGGTCCGCACCGGCGTCGTACGAGGCCGGCTTGATGATCGCGGTGCCGTCCGGGTTGAACTTCGGCAGCTGGCCCTGCGGCGCGGGCAGCAGCGCCTTGCCGTTGTCGATGTTGCCCTTGTCGTCCACGCCGTACAGCGCCTGGTAGATCCGGCGCACGGCGTCGCCGGAGCCGCCGGAGCCGGTGCCGCCCTGGCTTATCGTCATGACGACCGCGTAGTCCTTGCTGTACGTGGTCAGCCAGGAGGTGGTCTGCTTGCCCTCGACCTCGGCGGTGCCGGTCTTGGCGTGCAGCTCGATCTTGTTCTGCGGCCAGCCGGCCCCGGCGAACTTCCAGGCGGCGGTGCCGCTGGTGATGACGCCGGCGGTGGCCTGGTCGATGTAGCTGAGCAGCTTCTGGTCGCCCGGGAACTTGGCGTCCTCGTGCGGGGCGATGTCGCGGACGAGGTCCCCGCTCGGGCTTATCACCGCCTTGGCGATGGTCGGCCGGTAGAAGATGCCGCCGTTGGCCAGCGCCGAGTAGATCCGGGCCATCTGGACCGGGGTGACGAGGGTGTCGCCCTGGCCGATCGCGAAGTTGACGGCGTCACCGGCGCGCATCTGGTAGCCGTCGACGCAGTTCTCCCGGGCGATCTGGTCCGAGAAGCTGTTGCCGCCCTTCTGCGCCTGGGCGCACCAGGCGTCCTTGTTGTTGTCGTAGAAGGACTGCTTCCACTGCCGGTCCGGCACCCGGCCGGGGACCTCGGCCGGCAGGTCGATGCCGGTCTTGGCGCCGAGGCCGAACTCGTGGGCGGTCTTGAAGAACCAGTCGCCCGGGTTCTTCGGCTTGATGCCGCCGTCCTTCATCCACTGGTCGTAGGCCAGGCCGTAGAAGACGGTGTCGCAGGAGACCTCCAGCGCCTTCTCCAGGGAGATGGAGCCGAAGTTCTCGCTCTCGAAGTTCTTGAACTCGCGGCCGCCGATGGTGAGGCTCTTGGGGCAGGCGTAGGTGCCGTCCAGCGAGTAGCCGGCCTGCACGGCGGCGGTGGTGGAGACGACCTTGAAGGTCGAGCCGGGGGCGGACTGACCCTGTATGGCGCGGTTCAGCAGCGGGAAGTTGGAGTCCTTGCTGGTCAGCGACTGGTAGTCCTTGCCGCTGATGCCGCCGACCCAGAGGTTGGGGTCGTAGGTGGGGGCGCTGGCCATCGCGACGATCCGGCCGGTGTGCACGTCCATCACGACGGCGGCGCCGGAGTCGGCCTCGTAGTTGCGGTTGGTGACCTTGTCGAAGGTGTTCCGGGCGTCGTTCATGGCCTGCGCCAGGTTGTCCTCGACGACCTTCTGCACCCGGGCGTCGATGCTGGTGACCAGGTTGTCGCCGGTCTGCGGGGCGACGGTGCCGGCGGTGCCGATCACCCGGCCGAGGTTGTCGACCTCCAGCTTGGTGATGCCGGCGGTGCCGCGCAGGTCGCGGTCGTACACCGACTCCAGGCCGGCCCGGCCGATCTGGTCGGCCGGCAGGTAGCGGTCCAGGCCGCTCTTGGCGGCGGTCTTGCTGACCTCGTCGTCGGTGACCGGCGAGAGGTAGCCGAGCACCTGGGCCATGTTGGCGCCCTCGGCGCCGGTGTAGCGGCGCACGGCGGTGGGCTGCGCGGTGACCCCGGGGAAGTCCTCGCGGCGCTCCATTATCTGCATCGCCTGCTGGGTGGTCGCCTCCTTGGTGACCGGGATCGGCTGGTAGGGAGAACCGTTCCAGCAGGGCTGCTGGGTCTTGGCGTCGCAGAGCCGGACCTTCTCCTGGACGTCCTTGGCGGGCATCCCGAGCACGTCGGCGAGCCGGCCGAGCACCCCCTTGCCGCCGTCCTTCTGCTGGAGCAGCGAGGTGCGGCTGACGGACACCACCAGCCGGGTCTCGTTGCCGGCCAGGATCCGCCCGGAGGCGTCCAGGATCTCGCCGCGGACGGCCGGTTCGACCACCTCGCGGATGTGGTTGCCGGTCGCCTTGGCGGTGTACTCCTTGGCGTTGCGGATCTGCAGGTACCAGAGCCGTCCGCCCAGGGTGGCGAGCAGCGACAGCACCAGGATCTGCAGAACCACCAGACGGATCGTCACCCGCCGGGTACGGCCGGTCTCGGGGATGTTGCTCACGTCTCGTGCGCTCCAGGGGTGCGGGAGGGTCAGGAGGTCTGGGGGCGGGCCTGGACCGGCCGGTTACGGGCGCCGGGCGAAGCCGGGCACGCGCCGCTTCTTGTACGCCGGGCCGCTGGAGACCTCGCGCGTGGTGCGGTAGCGGGCCAGCGATCCCAGACCCAGGCCCGGCCCGCTCTCGTCGTCGTCGGCGGCGGTCACCGGGTCGCGGCCGAAGCGGCGGCCGAGCATCATCACCAGCGGCACCACGAACGGGGCCAGCAGCAGGTCGTACAGCAGGGCGCTGACCACCAGGCCGCCGAGGCCGACGTGCCGGGCCGCGGTGTCGCCGACCAGGGCGCCGACCAGCGCGTACAGCAGGGTGGAGGCGATCGCCGCGGCGCCGACCACCAGCAGCGCGCCGGAGACGGAGCGCTGGCGGCCGTGCTCGGGGCGCAGCAGCCCGGCGGCGTAGCCCATCAGGCAGAGCACCAGGGCGTAGCGGCCGATCGCGTGGTCGGAGGGTGGTGCGAGGTCGGCCAGCAGGCCGGCCGAGAAGCCGACCAGGCAGCCGCCGGTCGGCCCGTAGACCATGGCCAGGCCGACCACGACGAGGAGCAGTATGTCCGGGGTGGCTCCCGGGAGCTGGAGCCGGCCGAAGACGCTGACCTGGAGGATCAGGCCGAGCAGGATCAGGACGGCCGAGACGGGGATGCGGGCGAGGCGCATGGCTCAGTTCCCCCCAGTGGGCTTGGCGGGCGGGGCGGCGGGCGCGGAGCCCTGCGGCTGGGCGGGCGCGGCCGGGGCCTGGCTCTGCCCCGGGGTGGGGGCGGGCGGCAGCACGGCGTCGCGCGGGTCGGTGCGCGGGGGCACGACGACCACGCCGACCAAGTCCAGTCGGGTGAACTGGACGAAGGGCTCGACCAGGACGGTCTTGGTCAGCTGGCCGGCGTTGGCCTGGACCTCGGTGACCTTGCCGACCGGGACGCCGGGCACGAACGGGCGGCCGCTCTGCGAGCCGAAGGTGACCAGCCGGTCGCCGGTCTTGACCTGGGCCTTCCCGTTGAGCAGGGAGACCTTCATCGGACTGTCGCCGCCGCCGGAGGCGAAGCCGATCTCGCCGCTGCCCTCCAGCCGGGTGCCGGCCGAGAAGCCGGGGTCGGAGGCGAGCAGCACGGTGGCGGTGGTCGGGCCGACGGTGGTGATCCGGCCGACCAGGCCCTGGCCGTTGATGACGGTCATGTCGCGGGTGAGGCCGTCGTCGCTGCCGGCGTCGACGGTGATGGTCCAGGAGAAGCCCTGGGCCGGGCCGATCGCGATGACCTGGGCGGCCTTGACGGTGTAGCCGCCGGCGCCGGCGGTGCGCAGCAGGTCGTCCAGCTGCTTGGTGCGCCCGGTGGCCATGTCGGAGGAGGCGAGCTTCTGCCGCAGTTCGGTGTTCTCGCGGGCGAGCTGGTCGGTGCGGCCGCTGTCGGTGGCGGCGTCGCGGAAGGCGCGGACGGTGTCCGCGACCGGGTCCACGACGGTGGCGGCGCCGCGCTCGACCGGGCCGAGGACCTTCGCGGCGGCGTGCCGGGCCGGGCCGAGCGGGGAGTCCTCACCGCCCTTGATGTCCACGGTGATGAGCGCGAAGGCGACGGCCACCAGCAGGATGAGCAGCAGCCGGCTCTCTCGTGTGTCCCTCACGGTGCTGGTACTGCCCCTTCGTACCTGGCGACCGCCCGGGGCTGTGGGGCCCGGGCGGCGGCCCGTTCAGTTGAGTGTCGGATGGTGTCGTCGTGGTGCTAACGGCGCGGCGAGGCGTCCAGTACCTGCTGGAGCGCCTCGAACTCCTCGACGCACTTGCCGGAGCCGAGCGCGACGGAGTCGAGCGGGTTCTCGGCGATGTGGATCGGCATGCCGGTCTCGCGGCGCAGCCGCTCGTCCAGGCCGCGCAGCAGGGCGCCGCCGCCGGTGAGCACGATGCCGCGGTCCATGACGTCGCCGGCCAGTTCGGGCGGGCACTGGTCGAGGGTGGTCTTGACCGCGTCGATGATCGAGTTGACCGGCTCGTCGATGGCGGCGCGGACCTCGGCGGCGGAGATGACGACGGTCTTGGGCAGGCCGCTGACCAGGTCGCGGCCGCGGATCTCGGCGTGCTCGTCCTTCTCGCCCTCCATGCCGAAGGCGCTGCCGATGCTCATCTTGATCTGTTCGGCGCTGCGCTCGCCGAGGAGGAGCGAGTACTCCTTCTTGATGTGCTGGACGATCGCGTTGTCCAGCTCGTCGCCGGCCACCCGGATGGACTGGGCGGTGACGATGCCGCCGAGGGAGATGACGGCGACCTCGGTGGTGCCGCCGCCGATGTCGACGACCATGTTGCCGGTGGCCTCGTGGACGGGCAGGCCGGCGCCGATCGCGGCGGCCATCGGCTCCTCGATGATGTGCACCTGGCGGGCGCCGGCCTGCGAGGAGGCCTCGATGACGGCGCGGCGCTCGACGCCGGTGATGCCGGAGGGCACGCAGACCACGACCCGCGGGCGGGCCAGGTAGCGGCGGCGGTGGATCTTGAGGATGAAGTAGCGCAGCATCCGCTCGGTGATCTCGAAGTCGGCGATCACGCCGTCCTTGAGCGGGCGGATGGCGACGATGTTGCCGGGCGTGCGGCCGATCATCTTCTTGGCCTCGGCGCCGACCGCCAGGATGCCGCCGGTGTTGGTGTTGACCGCGACGACGGACGGCTCGTTGAGGACGATCCCCTTGCCCCTGACGTACACCAGCGTGTTGGCTGTTCCGAGGTCGATCGCCAAGTCGCGGCCGATGAAGGACAGGTTGCTCGCCATGGGGTGTGGGTGCCTTCCCGGGCTCGGAGTTCTTGGGGGGTGGACGGATGCGCGCCCACGCTTGGGCGGAGACCGGCTGAGCTGCCGTACCGGGCCCTTGAGTCGCGTCCATCGTAGTCACGCCGCACGGCACGGACATCGACGCGGGGCATACCGTCCATTGTCCGGAGCGTGATCGCTTCTCCGAGCATTGGGACGCCGTGTCGGCGTTCCCAGTTCCCTATTTCACGATAAGAATGCCCCGGCCGGGCCAATGGTCCCGACCGGGGCGGTACCAACGTCCCTGCCGGGGCGTGGCGTCCGAAGACGGACTCCGCGTCAGGCGTTCGCGGGGAAGAAGATCTTGATCTCGCGCTCGGCGGACTCCGGGGAGTCGGAGGCGTGGATCAGGTTCTCGCGGGTGATCGTCGCGTAGTCGCCGCGGATGGTGCCGGAGCCGGCCTCCAGCGGGTTGGTGGCGCCGGCCAGCATCCGGATGCCCTTGACGACCTCCTCGCCCTCGACGATCAGCGCGATCGACGGACCGGAGGTCATGAACTCCAGCAGCGGCTCGTAGAACGGGCGGCCGACGTGCTCGGCGTAGTGGGTCTCCAGGGTCTCCCGGTCGAAGGTGCGCAGCTCGACCGCGGTCAGCTGCCAGCCGGCCTTGCGCTCGATGCGGCTGATGATCTCGCCCGCCAGGCCGCGGCGGACGGCGTCGGGCTTGAGCAGGACGAGAGTGCGCTGGGACACGGTGCGTCTCCTGGTGATCTGGTACGACATGCGGTACGGGGCAGAGGTTACCTTGCGTGAACGACCGGTCGGTTGCGCCCACCCGGCCGGGGTCAGGCGGCCTGGGCCTGCGCCTCGGTGGCGGCGGCGCGGGCGGCCTTGAACTCGTCGACCTTGCGGCCGTAGTGCACCGAGCACCACCACAGGCCGGCGAAGACCACGCCGAGGCCGAACATGGTCGGCAGGACGAAGCCGCTGGCGATCAGGCCGATCTGCAGCGCCCAGCCGATCTGCACCGCGCCGGGGCGGTTGATCATGCCGCAGAGCGCGATGCAGAGCGCCATCGCGATGCCGCTGACGATCCACACGGTGGCCGTCGAGACGCTGGAGAGCTGCATCGCGACCAGCGCCGCGAAGAGCACCAGCAGCGCCTCGCCGATCAGCGTCGAGGAGCAGAGCGTCCTCATGTCACTTCCTCCCGAGCAGCAGGCGGGCCTCGCCCACCGTGATGACCGAACCGGTGACCAGGACCCCGGCGCCGCCGAGGTCGCCCTCCTCCTCGGCCAGGGTGACGGCCGCGGTGATGGCGTCGTCGAGGCGGGGCTCGACCTGGACGCGGTCGTCGCCGAAGATCTCGACGGCCAGGGCCGCGAGGGCGTCCACGTCCATGGCGCGGTGGGTGGAGTTCTGGGTGATGACGACCTCGGCCAGGATCGGCTCGAAGGCCTCCAGCACGCCGGCCACGTCCTTGTCCCCCGAGGTGCCGATCACGCCGACCAGGCGGGTGAAGCCGAAGGACTCGTTGATCGCGGCGACGGTGGCCCGGGCGCCGTGCGGGTTGTGCGCGGCGTCCAGGATGATCGTGGGGCTGCGGCGGACGATCTCCAGGCGGCCCGGCGAGGAGACGCCGGAGAAGCCCTGGCGGACCTTGTCGACGTCCAGCTGGCCGCCGCGGGCGCCGCCGACGCCGAAGAAGGCCTCGACCGCGGCCAGCGCCAGCGCCGCGTTGTGCGCCTGGTACTCGCCGTGCAGCGGGATGAAGACGTCCTCGTACTCCTCGCCGCCGAGCCCGCGCAGCGTCACCAGCTGGCCGCCGACGGCGAGCTCACGGCGGATCACGCCGAACTCCATGCCCTCGCGGGCGACCGTGGCGTCCACCTCGACGGCCCGGCGCAGGATGACCTGGGCGGCGTCCAGCTGCTGCTGGGCGACCACGGCGACGGCGCCGGACTTGATGATCCCGGACTTCTCGACCGCGATCTCGCCGGTGGTGTTGCCGAGCTTGTCGGTGTGGTCCAGCCCGATCGGGGTGATCACGGCGACGGCGGAGTCGATGACGTTGGTGGCGTCCCAGGAACCGCCCATGCCGACCTCGACCACCCCGACGTCCACCGGGGCGTCGGCGAAGGCCGCGTAGGCCATGCCGGTGAGCACCTCGAAGAAGGACATCGGGACGGGCTGCGCGGCGTCGACCATCTGCACGTAGGGCTCGATGTCGCGGTAGACCTCGACGAAGCGCTCCGGGCTGATCGGGGCGCCGTCCAGGGTGATCCGCTCGGTGACGCTCTCCACGTGCGGGCTGGTGTAGCGGCCCGTGCGCAGTTCGAAGGTGTTGAGCAGCTGCTCGATCATCCGGGCGGTGGAGGTCTTGCCGTTGGTGCCGGTGATGTGGATGGAGGGGAAGGACCGCTGGGGCTGGCCCAGGATGTCCATCAGCGCCTCGATCCGGTCGAGCGAGGGCTCCAGCTTGTTCTCCGGCCAGCGCTTGGAGAGCTCCAGTTCGACGTCGCGCAGGGCGTCGCCGGTGCTGTCGTCGGAGGGGCGGAGGGTGTACGGATTCGGGTCGGCCTTGTCGCTCACGTCCACAGTCTACGGAGCGGCGGCGGCCCGTCCTCACAGGGCGAGGGGAACGGCGCCGACGGGATCGCGGCGGGGTGGGCGCGGGGTGAGAACGGCCACTTTGCCCCGTCTTTGCCCGGCTTCTTGATTTTGCTCCCTTTACTATCGATTCAGCGAGTTTGTACGGCAATGGAGCATCGATTCGCAACCCACAGGAGCTGACAGCCTTTGATCATGAGGAGCACTGCGCCATGCCCGACGCCCTGCACGACTGGATCGTGCTCCGCCAGGACGCCGTCGTCTGGTTCGCCGGACTGATCTCCCTGGCCCTCGTCGGCTACATGGCCCTCGTCTTCGGACGCTTCCTCGTGTACTGGGCCGGCTCCCGCCACGCCTTCCGGCACAGCCGCCCCGCCCCGCCCGGCGACCCCGCCGCCCTCCAGTGGCACCTGGTCATCCCCTGCCGCGACGAGGAGGCCGTGGTCACCCAGACCCTGGACGGCCTGCGGACCAGCGCACCCGAGGCCCACCTCTGGGTGATCGACGACGACAGCGAGGACGCCACCCGCGAACTCGTCCTCGCCGCCGCGGCCCGCGACCCGCGGATCCACCTCGTCCAGCGCCGCCGCCCGCACGCCCGGATCGGCAAGGGCGCCGCGCTCAACGCCGCCTACCGCGAGATCTCCGCCTGGCTCCCCGAGTCCACCGACCGCTCCCGGGTGGTCATCGGCGTGGTCGACGCCGACGGACAGCTCGACCCCGGCACCCTCGGCCAGGTCTGCAACCCCAAGGCCCTCGGCCGCCCCGACACCGGCGCCGTCCAGATCGGCGTCCGGATGCGCAACGCCGACGACGAACGCCCGCTGCCCGGCCGCGGCCGCACCGCCAACGCCCTCGCCCGCGCCCTGGTCCGGATGCAGGACGTCGAGTTCCAGGCCAACAACGCCGGCATGCAGCTGCTGCGCCGCCGCACCGGCAGCGTCGGCCTCGGCGGCAACGGCCAGTTCGTCCGGCTCACCGCCCTCGACTCGCTCACCGCCGAGGAGGGCCGGGCCGGCCGCCCCTGGCCCGAGCGCGCCCTGCTGGAGGACTACGAGTCCGGCCTCGACCTGCGCCTGGCCGGCTGGCGGCTCACCCACGTCACCGAGGCCCAGGTCTCCCAGGAGGGCCTGGTCTCGCTGCGCCGCTTCCTCACCCAGCGCACCCGCTGGGCCCAGGGCAACATGCAGTGCCTGCGCTACACCGGCCGGGTGCTGCGCTCCCCGCACTACCCGGCCTCCGGCAAGGCCGAGGTGCTCTACACCTTCCTCCAGCCGGTGGTCTGCGTCCTGCTGGTGCTGCTCTTCCCGCTCTCGCTGGCCATCACCACCGCCGGGCTGGTGCTCTTCCCCGCCGAGACCGCCGACTTCCAGCTCCGGTTCGGCCCGTGGATGCTGCTCGCCTTCGTGCTCGCCACCCTGCCGATGGTGTTCTGGGGCCTCGCCTACCGCAGGGCCGTCCACCCGGACCGCAGCCGGCTCACCGGACTGCTCTGGGGCGTCCTGGTGTGGCTGTACGCCTACCACCTCTTCGTGGTCGCCGCCCGGGCCGCCGTCCGACTGCTGCTCGGCCGCAACGGCTGGGCCAAGACCCGGCGCAACGCCGAGAAGGTCGCCGTCGGCGCCCCCACCGCGCTCGAGTCCTGAGCCCCCACTCCCCCACCCCGCGTCGTCCTCCCGGAGCCCCCGCATGAGCACGTGCCTGCCCCCGAACAGCGTCGCCGTCGTCCTCGGCACCCGCCCCGAGCTGGTCAAGCTCGCCCCGCTGATCCACGAACTCGGCAACGCCACCCGGCTGGTGCACACCGGCCAGCACTGGGACGAGGCGATGTCCGGCCGCTTCCTGCGCGACCTCGACCTGCCGGAGCCCGAGCTGCTCACCGGCGTCGGCGGCCGCCCCCGGGCCGGCCAGATCGCCCAGTCCCTCGGCCAGCTGGACGCCGCCTTCGCCGAGGACCGCCCCGCCGCCGTCGTCGTCCAGGGCGACACCAACGCCACCCTCGCCGGAGCGCTGGCCGCCAACGCCCGGGAGATCCCGCTGGTGCACGTCGAGGCCGGGCTGCGCAGCTACGACCGGGCGATGCCCGAGGAGCACAACCGGGTGATGGTCGACCACGTCTCCGACCTGCTCTGCGCCGCCACCGAGGACAACGTCGCCAACCTGCGCGCCGAGTCCCTCGACCGGGGGCGGATCGAACTCACCGGCAACACCGTGGTCGAGGTGGTCCGCCGTCAGCTGCCCGACGCCGCCACCCGCGCCGCGCTGCTCGCCGCGCACGGGCTGCGCCCGGACGGGTACGTGCTGGCCACCGTGCACCGCCCGGAGAACACCGACACCGCCGAGGCGCTCGGCGCCGTACTCGCCGAGCTGGACCGGATCGCCCGGGCCGGCACCCCGGTGCTGTTCCCGATGCACCCGCGCACCCGGGCCGCCGTCGCGCGCTTCGCACTGGACGCCCTGCTGGAACGCCTGGCCGTCACCGAGCCGGTCGGCTACGGCGACTTCCTCGGCCTGGCGAGCCACGCGGCGCTGCTGGTCTCCGACTCCGGCGGCGTGCAGGAGGAGTGCACCGTGCTCGGCCGTCCGCTGCTGGTGGTGCGCCGCTCCACCGAGCGCCCGGAGGCGGTCGACGCCGGCTTCGCCGCGCTGGTGCGGCCCGGCGAGGAACTCGGCGAGCTGGCCCGCGGCTGGCTGTCCGACACCCCCGAGCGGCTGGCCCGGCTGGCCGCCACCCCGAGCCCGTACGGCGACGGCCGCGCCTCGGCCCGGATCGCCACGCTGACCGCCGCCCTGGCCGGACCCGCCGGGAGCACCGGGACCGCCGGGAGCGACGCCGCCCAGGACGCCCCGCTGGCCGCGTAGGGCCTCTTGACAGCCGGATTGGTCTACTCCACCTTGTGAGGCAAGTCTCCGTTCCCGACCGGGACTTGAGTTGTCGGTAGCTCCCGCACGCGCACCATCGACACCCCGGACGGCACTGACCCCACCCAGCGCCGCCGGGCCTCCCCCACTGGAGATGGAGTCATGCCACCTGCCCGACACCGGCGCCCGCGCGCCCTCCACCCGCTGCTCGCCGGCACCTGCGCCCTCGTCCTCGGCCTCGGCGGGCTCGTCCTGGCCGACGGCACCGGCGCACACGCCGCCGACACCGACCTGATCACCAACGGCGGCTTCGAGACCGGCGACCTCTCCGGCTGGACCTGCTCCAACGGCACGGTCCGGAGCGCCGGCGCCCACTCCGGCCGGTACGCCCTGCAGTCCACCCCCGCCGGCTCGGACACCGGCGAGTGCACCCAGACCGTGTCGGTGAAGCCCTCCTCCTCGTACACCCTGAGCTCCTGGGTCCAGGGCTCGTACGTCTACCTGGGCGCCCGCGGCACCGGCGGCGGCGATCCGAGCACCTGGACCCCCGGCGGCACCGGCTGGAGCCGGCTGAGCACGAGCTTCACCACCGGCCCGGGCACCACCAGCGTCACCGTCTACCTGCACGGCTGGTACGCCCAGCCGGCCTTCCTCGCCGACGACGTCACCCTGCTCGGGCCCGGCGGGCCACAGTCCTCCCCCAGCCCGACCGCCACGGCGACCGCCACCGGCACCGCCTCACCGAGCCCGACGGCCACCGGCACGGGCACCGGCACCCCCACCCCCACCGGCACGTCCACCCCGACCAGGCCGCCCGGCCTGCCCAAGCACGTCCTCACCGGGTACTGGCAGAACTTCGACAACGGCGCCACGGTGCAGCGGATCAGCGACGTCCCGGCCGCCTACGACATCATCGCGGTCGCCTTCGCCGACGCCACCGCCACCCGCGGCGGCCTGGGCTTCACCCTGGACCCGGCCCTGTCCACCAAGCTCGGCGGCTACACCGACGCCCAGTTCAAGGCCGACATCGCGGCCAAGCGGGCGGCCGGGAAGCGGGTGGTGCTCTCCGTCGGCGGCCAGAACGGCACGGTCTGGGTGGGCGACTCCGCCTCCGCCGCGACCTTCGCCGACACCGCCTGGGCCCTGCTGCAGAACTACGGCTTCGACGGGATCGACATCGACCTGGAGAACGGCATCGACTCCACCTTCATGGGCCAGGCGCTGCACTCCCTGGCGGCGCGGGCCGGCAGCGGGTTCGTCCTCACCATGGCGCCGCAGACCATCGACATGCAGTCGACCGGGATGGAGTACTTCAAGCTGGCGCTGAACGTGAAGGACGTCCTCACCATCGTCAACATGCAGTACTACAACTCCGGTGCGATGAACGGCTGCGACGGCAACGTCTACTCCCAGGGCACCGAGGACTTCCTCACCGCCCTGGCCTGCATCCAGCTCAAGGGCGGACTGCGGCCCGACCAGGTCGGGCTCGGGGTGCCGGCCTCCACCAGCGCCGCCGGCGGCGGCTACACCGACCCCGGCACGGTGAACAAGGCGCTGGACTGCCTGGCCTCCGGCACCGGCTGCGGCAGCTACCGGCCGGACACCGCCTGGCCCGGCATCGGCGGGGCGATGACCTGGTCGACCAACTGGGACGCCAGGGCGGGCAATCCGGTCTCCGCCACCATCGGCGCCCACCTGCACGCCATGCCGTGAGCCGCCCCCGGGCCGGGGTCAGACCCCGGCCCGGGCCTCCGGGACGTGCGCGCAGCCGCCGTGCCGGCGGCGCAACTCGGCCGTGATCTCGGCCAGTTCACCCTCGGGCAGCAGCGGCAGCATCATCGCGACGCCCTGCAGCAGACCGCCGAGCAGGAAGGTGGTGTCCGCCGTCGCCGCGACCAGGCCGCGGACCTCGGCCACCCGGCCGTCCGCGACCGCCTCGATCAGCTGGGCGGCGTTCGCGCTCTCCTCGTCCACCTGGACGGCGCCGCCGTCCAGAGGGGCCCGGCGGGCCATCGCCCGCAGCACCCGGTCGCCGACCTCGGGGGCGTACGCCTTGCGGACGGCCTCGGCGGCGATCCAGGTGAGCAGGGCGGTCACCTCCCGCTCGGCGTTCTCCGCCAGCAGCAGGTCCAACTCGTGGTCGAACGCGAGCTGGTTGCCGTGGCGGAAGGCGAGCAGCAGGGTCGCCGCCCTGGCCTTGGCCTCCTCGACCGCCTCGGCAGGCAGTTCCTGGGCCAACTCCTCGGTCACCACCACGCCATGCCTCCCGTCCGTCGCTCAGCAGGAACGCTCAGCAGAAACACCTTCGGAAACTCCGAGCACACCGTACACATCCGACCTGAAAACTTCCGCGAACGCGCGCGGGCAAGACCGGAATCAATTCGCTCGGAATAGGACCTCACCCGGTCCAGGATGAATATTCGCCGGAAGGGAGCAATGTTGCTGCTCTATTAGGCGTAGTGACCGTCCCGCCGGGCCCGCCGAAAACGGCGCGCCGCAAACGAACGCGCCGTAACCAGCGCGCCCGAAGGAGCACGCCGGAAGGAACACACCGGAAGGAGCGCGCCGAGAATCGGGCACGCCGGAGAACGCCGAGGGGCCGCACCCCGCGCGTCGCGGGATGCGGCCCCCAGGGGCGGTGCGGGCTCAGCCCTGCGGCAGCGCCGCGAGCTGGGCGGTGATCCGGGCGATGTCGGCCTCGGCGGCCTCCTGACGGCCCCGGATCTTGGCGACCACCTCGTCCGGCGCCTTGGCCAGGAAGGCCTCGTTGCCGAGCTTGGCGGTGGTCTGGGTCTTCTCCTTCTCGGCGGCCGCGAGGTCCTTGGCGAGGCGCTTGCGCTCCGCCGCGACGTCGATGGTGCCGGAGAGGTCCAGCGCGACGGTGGCACCGGCCACCGGCAGCGAGGCGGTGGCCGCGAAGCCCTCCTCGGGGACGGTCAGCCGCAGCAGCGAGCGGATCGCGTCCTCGTGGACGGCCAGCACGGTGCCGGCCAGCTCCAGCTGGGCCGGGACGCGCTGCGCGGGCTGCAGGCCCTGGTCCGAGCGGAACCGGCGGACCTCGGTGACCACCTGCTGCAGCGTGGCGACCTCCGACTCGGCGGCCGCGTCGCGGTAGCCGCTGTCCTTCGGCCACTCGGCGACGACCAGCGACTCGGCGCCGGTGAGAGTGGTCCACAGCGCCTCGGTGACGAACGGGACGACCGGGTGCAGCAGCCGCAGGGTGACGTCCAGGACCTCGCCCAGGACCCGGCGCGAGGCGTCGGCCTGCGGGCCGCCCTTGGCCAGGGTGGTCTTGGAGAGCTCCACGTACCAGTCGAAGACCTCGTCCCAGGCGAAGTGGTACAGCGCGTCCGAGAGCTTGGCGAACTGGTAGTCCTCGTACAGCCCGTCCACCTTGGCGACGGTGGCGTTCAGCCGCGACAGGATCCAGCGGTCGACCGCGGTCATCTCCTCGGGCGCCGGCAGCGGGCCCTCGGTGGTGGCGCCGTTCATCAGCGCGAAGCGGGTCGCGTTCCAGATCTTGTTGCAGAAGTTGCGCGAGCCCTTGACCCAGTCCTCGCCGATCGGCACGTCGGCGCCCGGGTTGGCGCCGCCGGCCAGGGTGAAGCGGACGGCGTCGGCGCCGTAGGCGTCCATCCAGTCCAGCGGGTCCACCGCGGTGCCGGAGGACTTCGACATCTTCTTGCCGAACTCGTCGCGGACCAGGCCGGTCAGCGCGACGGTCTTGAACGGCGCCTCGCCGTCCATCGCGTACAGGCCGAACATCATCATCCGGGCGACCCAGAAGAAGATGATGTCGTGGCCCGTCAGCAGGACGTCGGTCGGGTAGAACTTCTCCAGGTCGGCGGTCTTCTCCGGCCAGCCCAGCGTGGAGAACGGCCACAGGCCGGAGGAGAACCAGGTGTCCAGGACGTCCGGGTCCTGGACCCAGCCCTCGCCGGTCGGCGGCTGCTCGTCCGGTCCGACGCAGACGACCTCGCCCTCGGGGCCGTACCAGACCGGGATCCGGTGGCCCCACCAGAGCTGGCGCGAGATGCACCAGTCGTACATGTTGTCGACCCAGTCGAAGTAGCGGCGCTCCAGCTCCTTCGGGTGGATCTCCACCTTGCCGTCGCGGACGGCGTCGCCGGCGGCCTTGGCCAGCGGCTCGACCTTGACCCACCACTGCAGCGACAGCCGCGGCTCGACCACGGTGTGGCAGCGCGAGCAGTGGCCGACGGCGTGCATGTACGGGCGCTTCTCGGCGACGATCCGGCCCTGCTCGCGCAGCGCGCCGACGACGGCCGAACGGGCCTCCATCCGGTCCAGGCCGAGGAAGGGGCCGTGCACGGTGATCGCACCGCGCTCGTCCATCACCGTCAGGTTCGGCAGGCCGTGGCGCTGGCCGATGGCGAAGTCGTTCGGGTCGTGCGCGGGCGTCACCTTGACGGCGCCGGTGCCGAACTCCGGGTCGACGTGCTCGTCGGCGACGACCGGGATCTCCCGGTCGGTCAGCGGCAGCTTGATGGTCCGGCCGACCAGGTGCCGGTAGCGCTCGTCGTCCGGGTGGACGGCCACCGCGGTGTCGCCCAGCATCGTCTCGGCCCGGGTGGTGGCGACGACGATCGAGTCGTCACCGTCGCCGTAGCGGATCGAGACCAGCTCGCCCGGCGTGTCCTCGTGCTCCACCTCGATGTCGGACAGCGCGGTGAGGCAGCGCGGGCACCAGTTGATGATGCGCTCGGCGCGGTAGATCAGGCCGTCGTCGAACAGGCGCTTGAAGATGGTCTGGACGGCCTGGGACAGGCCCTCGTCCATGGTGAAGCGCTCGCGCGACCAGTCCACGCCGTCGCCGAGGCGGCGCATCTGGCCGAGGATGCGGCCGCCGTAGCTCTGCTTCCACTCCCAGACCTTCTCCACGAAGGCCTCGCGGCCCAGGTCGTGGCGGGAGAGACCGGCCTCGGCGAGCTGCTGCTCGACCTTGTTCTGGGTCGCGATGCCCGCGTGGTCCATGCCGGGCAGCCAGAGCGTCTCGAAGCCCTGCATGCGCTTGCGGCGGGTCAGCGCGTCCATCAGCGTGTGCTGGAAGGCGTGACCGAGGTGCAGGACGCCGGTGACGTTCGGCGGGGGGATGACGATCGTGTACGCGGGCTTGTCGCTCTTCGCGTCCGCGGTGAAGTAGCCACGGTCCACCCAGCGCTCGTACAGCTCGCCCTCTACGTCCGCGGGGGTGTAGGTCGTCGGGAGGGTTGCCGCATCGTCCCCGGTGGTGCTCACGGGGCGCTGGTTCGTCGTGTCGGTCACGACGCACAGTTTACGTAACCGTGGGCGCTGGTTACGAACCGCTTTCGGTCCGCGGACTCGGCCGGTCCGGGCGCTCCCGCCGCCGGTGCCGTGCGGTAGCGTGCCCGGGCACTCGTCCGGGTGACCGGGCGTGCACGGACATACCCATACGAAGATCGGCCGCGAGTGCGGCGGGGGAGCACGAGGACACATGTACGGCCAGGGACAGGGACAGCAGTATCCGCCGCCGCAGGGCCAGCCCTACGGCGGCCAGCCCTACGGCGCACCGCCGCCGCAGCAGCCCTACGGCGCCCCGCAGCCCCAGTACGGGTACCCGCCGCAGCAGCCCTACGGCGCCCCGCAACCGCAGTACGGCGTGCCCCCGCAGGGCCCGTACGGCCAGCCGGGCTACCCGGCGCCGCCGCGCAAGGGCAAGGGCGGCCTGGTGGTCGGCCTCGTCGTCGGCGCCCTGGTGCTCGGCGGCGGCGGCTTCGCCGCCTGGAAGTTCCTCGGCGCCGGCAGCGACTCGGGCGGCCGCTACAAGCTCAGCGCACCGCAGACGCTGCTCGACGGCTACGTCCAGAAGTCGGCGAAGGAGGAGGCCGCCGACATGAGCAAGCCCGAGGTCGCCAAGGTCGGCACCGACCTGCACGCGCTGGTGGCCAGCTACAGCAAGGGCGCCGACGTCAAGAACATGGACTCGTTGTCGGTCGTCGGCATCTACGGCTCCCTCAACGACCCCGCGCAGATCATCGCCGACTCCAAGAAGGACAGCGGCGGCCTGACCTGGTCCACCCCGATGACCGACTTCCCCGCCAAGGACGGCCACGCCTCCGACGGCAAGCTCAGCTGCGGCGTCGCCAGCATCATCGGCAAGCCCGGCCCGACGGTCTGCGTCTGGGCGGACAAGTCCACCTACGGCCGGGTCACGTTCAGCCACCTCAGCCTGGGCACCACCGGCAGCACGGGCGGCAGCGACTCGGGCCTCACCCCCGACCAGGCCGCGGAGAAGACCCGCACCGTCCGCGACGCCATGAAGGTGGCCCGCTGACCCGCGGCCCCGCCCGGCCGCCCCCGCGGCAGCACCACTCCGCCGGTACCCCCGGCGGTCTCCACGCGCGACGTCCCAGAAAGGGTCCCGCATGTCCGACCAGAACCCGTACGGGCCCCCGCCGCAGCCCGGGTACCCGGCGACCCCGCCGCCGGCCGCCCCCGGCTACGGCGGTGTCCCGCCGCAGGCCCCGCCGCCCGGCTACCCCGCACCCGGCGGGCCGGAGGCCGGCGGCTACCCGGGCTACCCGGGCACCCCGGAGGGCGCACCCGGGGCCTACCCCGGTTACGGCGGGTACGCGCCGGTGCCGCCGCGCAAGTCGCGCCGCACGCTGTGGATCGTGCTCGGCACCGTCGGCGCCGTCCTGGTCGTCCTGATCGGCGTGTTCGGGTACCTCGCCTGGAACGTGACCAGCGGCACCGGCACCGAGAAGCTCGTGATGCCGGCGACCTTCAAGGACCTCAAGGCCAACGACGACCCGGCGGTGACCGGGAAGCTGCAGGACGAGCTGACCTCCAAGATCGGCCAGGGCGACGGCAATTGGAAGCCCACCGGCGTCGCCGGGGTCTACCAGGACGCGGACTCCACCCCGCAGCTGATCGCGGTCGGCGTCTACGGCAAGGTACTGCTGCCCAAGCAGGAGCTGGACCAGATGTTCGCCGGCTTCTCCGGCGCGGGCGGCACGATCAGCGGCCGGCACGCGGTGGACCCGGGCCCCAAGGGCGGCCAGATGGAGTGCGCCACCTCGCAGAGCGGCGAGAGCAAGCTGGCCCTCTGCGCCTGGGCCGACAAGAGCACCGTCGTCATGGTGCTCAAGGGCTCCGACGACGGCACCCAGCCCGACATCGACAAGCTCGCCGCCGACACCCGCGACCTGCGCGCGGTCGCCGAGGTGCCCAAGTAGGCCCGCCCGGACCCGCGGTGACGAAGGGGCCCCGCACCGGATTCCGGTGCGGGGCCCCTTCGCTGCCTCCGGCCGAAGGCCGTCGGCCCGGCCTCAGGCGCTCTTGTCGCGGCGCTCGCGCTTGATCATGTCGCGCGGGACGAGGGTGGGGATGGCGTGCTTGGAGACGACGTCCCCGGTGACCACCACGCGGGCGACGTCCTGACGCGAGGGGACCTCGTACATCACGGACATCAGCACCTCCTCCATGATGGCCCGCAGACCGCGCGCGCCGGTGCCGCGCAGGATCGCCTGGTCGGCGATCGCCTCCAGCGCGTCCCGGGAGAACTCCAGCTCCACGCCGTCCAGTTCGAAGAGCTTGCGGTACTGCTTGACCAGCGCGTTCTTCGGCTCGGTGAGGATCTGCAGCAGCGCCTCGCGGTCCAGGTTGTGCACGCTGGTGATCACCGGCAGACGGCCGATGAACTCGGGGATCATCCCGAACTTCACCAGGTCCTCGGGCATCACCTGGCGGAAGTGGTCGCTGGCGTCCGACTCGCGCTTGGAGCGGATGTTGGCGCCGAAGCCGATGCCCTTGGCACCCGCGCGGCCCTCGATGATCCGCTCCAGGCCGGCGAAGGCACCGCCGACGATGAACAGCACGTTGGTGGTGTCGATCTGGATGAACTCCTGGTGCGGGTGCTTGCGCCCGCCCTGCGGCGGCACCGAGGCGGTGGTGCCCTCCAGGATCTTCAACAGCGCCTGCTGCACGCCCTCGCCGGAGACGTCGCGGGTGATCGACGGGTTCTCGCTCTTGCGCGCGACCTTGTCGATCTCGTCGATGTAGATGATCCCGGTCTCGGCCTTCTTGACGTCGTAGTCGGCCGCCTGGATCAGCTTGAGCAGGATGTTCTCGACGTCCTCGCCGACGTAGCCGGCCTCGGTCAGCGCGGTGGCGTCAGCGATCGCGAAGGGGACGTTCAGCATCCGGGCCAGGGTCTGCGCCAGCAGGGTCTTGCCGGAGCCGGTGGGGCCCAGCAGCAGGATGTTCGACTTGGCCAGCTCGATCGCGTCCTCGCGGCCGTTGCCGCCGCTACGGCCGGCCTCGCCCGCCTGGACCCGCTTGTAGTGGTTGTAGACCGCGACCGACAGCGCCTTCTTGGCGAGGTCCTGGCCGACCACGTACTGGTCCAGGAACTCGTAGATCTCACGCGGCTTCGGGAGCTCCTCGAAGCGGACCTCGGAGGTCTCGGCGAGTTCCTCCTCGATGATCTCGTTGCACAGGTCGATGCACTCGTCGCAGATGTACACGCCTGGGCCGGCGATCAGCTTCTTCACCTGCTTCTGCGACTTGCCGCAGAACGAGCACTTGAGCAGGTCGCCACCGTCTCCGATGCGTGCCACGAGGTGCTTCCCCTTCGCCAGGGGCCCCGCGGGGGTTCCGGGGCCTGGTGCTGTGGACCGTCCGCGCCGACGGCGCTCGGTCTCGCTATCCGACGGTACTCTGCCGGGCCCGTGATTCCGTCCTCTTCGCCGGGTCTGCCCTACGCCCTGGGCGAATTGATACCGAACAGATGCCGTGACAGCGCCCGCCGACGGGTCGGGGGGGGGGGGGGCCCCCGGGGGGGCCCCCCCCCCCCCCGCCAACGGCCGACCGCGGAGCGGCGGGGTTTGGGGTGGCGGGTTAGATGGT
>NZ_JBHZCY010000036.1:40533-68546 GCF_042786665.1 Kitasatospora sp. NPDC059146
TCTGCCCTCCGCCGGGGGCTAATTCATACCCAACTTTTGCGGTGACCGCCCCCGCCCCCGGGTCGGGGGGGGGCGCGAAACCGGGGGCGCCCCCCCCCCCGACGGAACCGGCCTCAGGAGGTCAGCGAGGTCTTGCGGGTCGAGATGATCTGGTCCACCAGGCCGTACTCCAGGGCCTCCTCGGCGGTCAGGATCTTGTCGCGCTCGATGTCCTCGCGCACCTGCTCCACCGGCTTGTTGGAGTGCTTGGAGAGCATCTGCTCCAGCTGCTCGCGCATCCGGAAGATCTCCTTGGCCTGGATCTCCAGGTCGGACACCTGGCCGCGGCCGGTCTCGGTGTACGGCTGGTGGATCAGGATGCGGGCGTTCGGCAGCGCCATCCGCTTGCCGGGGGTGCCGGCGGCGAGCAGCACGGCCGCGGCGGAGGCCGCCTGGCCCATGCAGACCGTGGTGATGTCCGGCTTGACGTACTGCATGGTGTCGTAGATGGCCGTCAGGGCCGTGAACGAGCCGCCGGGCGAGTTGATGTACATCTGGATCTCGCGGTCCGGGTCCATCGACTCCAGGCACAGCAGCTGCGCCATGATGTCGTTCGCCGAGACGTCGTCGACCTGCGAGCCGAGGAAGATGATGCGCTCCTCGAACAGCTTGGCGTACGGGTCGTACTCGCGGATGCCCTGCGTGGTGCGCTCGACGAAGCGCGGGACGATGTAGCGACCCTCGGCGCGCATGTCCTCGACGCGGGCCTTGGCGGCCGACAGGCTGGGGATGTTCATGGGGGTTCTTGTCCTCCGGGGCGTTGTGGCTGTGGTCTCGTGGGCCGGGCCGAGGCTCAGGCGCCCGTGCCGCCGCCGCCGGGGACGTCCGCGGCGCTGTGCATGATCGCGTCGATGAGGCCGTACTCCAGGGCCTCCTCCGGGGTGAACCAGCGGTCGCGGTCGGAGTCCCGGGTGATCTGCTCGAAGGACTGGCCGCTGTGGAAGGCGATCAGCTCGGACATCCGCTTCTTGGTGCGGAGCAGCTGCTCGGCCTGGATGCGGATGTCCGTGGCGGAGCCGCCGAGGCCCGCGGAGGGCTGGTGCATCAGGATGTTGGCGTTCGGCAGCGAGAAGCGCTTGCCCTTGGCGCCGGCGGTCAGCAGGAACTGACCCATCGAGGCGGCCATGCCCATGGCGATGGTGACGACGTCGTTCTTGATGTACTGCATGGTGTCGTAGATCGCCATGCCCGCCGAGATCGAGCCGCCCGGGGAGTTGATGTAGAGGAAGATGTCCTTCTCAGGGTCCGCGGCCAGCAGCAGCAGCTGCGCGGTGATCTTGTTGGCGATGTCGTCGTCGACCTGCTGGCCGAGGAAGATGATCCGCTCGTTGAGCAGCCGGTTGTAGACCTGGTCACCCAGGCCGCCGAGCACGTCACCAGAGGCGGCGTGCGGCGCCATCGGGCCCATCTGCATCTGCGGGAACGTCACTTAGCCACCTGCTCAGTCGATGTGGACGGTCGCCGGGCGGCCGTCACGGTGTCGCACAGCTTCCGGGTATCACGTCGTGATTGTTGCTGTCCAAGGACCCTAACGCGCAGGCCCGGCCGCAGAATCCCTCACGCAGAACTGTTCGCTGTGAGCGCAGGGTCGCGGGGGCACCCGGGTGCGCGGTGGGACGACGACGGGCCCGGACGCCGTAGCGGCGTCCGGGCCCGTTGCAGCGCCTCAGGGGGCTACCGGGGCACTCAGGCCTCGGTGCTCTCCTCGGTCTTCTCCTCGGCGGCGGCCTCGACGGTCTCGGCCGTCTCGTCCTCGTCGTCGAAGTTGATCTCGTTGCCCTCGGTGTCGACGACCTTGGCGGCCTCGACCACGGTGGCCAGCGCCTTGCCGCGGGCGACCTCGCCGACCAGCAGCGGAACCTGACCGCCCTGGACGACCTGCTGGGCGAACTGGTCCGGGGTGAGGCCGGAGCCGGCCGCACGGCGGATGAGGTGCTCGGTGAGCTCCTCCTGGTTGACCCCCAGCTCCTCGTTGGCGACGATCTGGTCCAGGACGAACTGGGTCTTGATGCCCTTCTTCGCCTGCTCCTCGATCTCCGCCTCCCACTCCTCGCGGGACTTGCCCTGGGTCTCCAGGTAGGTGTCGATGTTCAGACCCATCGGCTCGAGCTGGTGGTGCTCGAGGTTGTGCTTGCGGGTCTCGATCTCGTCCTTCAGGAGCTTCTCGGGGTACTCGATCTCAACCAGCGTGAGCAGCGCGTCGAGGACCTTCTCCTGGGCCTGGGTGGCCTGGTCGTACTCCTTCATGCGCTCCAGGCGCTTGCGGGAGTCGGCACGCAGGTCCTCCAGGCTGTCGAACTCGCTGGCCAGCTGGGCGAACTCGTCGTCCAGCTCCGGCAGCTCCTTCTCCTGGACGGCCGTGACGGTGACGGTGACCTCGGAGGTCTTGCCGGCCTGGGTGCCACCCTTGAGCTCGGTCTCGAAGGTCTTCTCCGCGCCGGCCGACAGGCCGAGCACGGCCTCGTCGATGCCGTCGATGAGGCGGCCCGAGCCGATCTCGTAGCTGACGCCCGTGGCGGTGCCGTCGTCCGGCACCTCGCCGTCGACCTTGGCGATCAGGTCGACGACCACGATGTCGCCCTCGGCGGCGGCGCGCTCGACGTCCTTGACCGAGGAGAAGCGCTCGCGCAGCTGCTCGAGGGACTTCTCGATGTCCTCGTCGGAGACGACGATCGGGTCGACGGTCACCTCGATGGAGGAGAACTCCGGCAGGGTGATCTCCGGGCGGATGTCCACCTCGGCGGTGAACTTGAGGTCACCACCGTCGGCGATCTTCTCGACACCCTCGATGTTGGTGATGTCGGGCTGGCCGAGGACCTCGATCTTGCCCTCGTCGACGGCCTGCGTGTAGAAGCGCGGCAGGGCGTCGTTGACGGCCTCCTCCAGCACGGCACCGCGGCCGAAGCGCTGGTCGATGACGCGAGCCGGGATCTTGCCCTTGCGGAAGCCCGGAACCGTGACCTGCTGGTTGATCTTCTTGTACGCCGCGTCGAGGCTGGGCTTGAGCTCCTCGAAGGGCACCTCGACGGTGAGTCGAACCCGGGTCGGGTTCAGAGTCTCGACGGCGCTCTTCACGGTTAGGTCTCCTAGGGGCTTGCGGTCAGGTTGTCTCCGCCCGGCCCGCACGCCCGGCCGGAGCCGGTACGGGTGGGTCGGACGAGACGGGCGATGGGCGGTTGGAGCTGCATCTCCCGTGTGGGTGGACGGTGAGCTTGACTCCTCGCCCTCGGGCGGTTGACCTGGGTTGACGCCACAGGGACTACCGCCAGCGCCCCATCCTACCGGTACCACGAAAGGCGGACGCCAGGCGCCACCGTACCGCCCGAACAGAACAGGGCCCCGCCCCGGTGGGCGAGACCCTGCCGCACTGTCGGGGTGACCGGATTCGAACCGACGGCCTTCCGCTCCCAAAGCGGACGCGCTACCAAACTGCGCCACACCCCGTGGTGCCGAGAGGAAGCGTACACGCCGGGCCTGTACGGCTCGTCGACTTATTCGGGGCACGGCGGGAGCACCGCCGAAGGGGGTGCGCGCGGAGTGCGGTGTGCACGGAAGGGACCGGAGCGGGTACGCTGTCCCCCGAACTTCCGACCGGGAACGGTCGGCGGCTTCGCGCGGGTGTAGCTCAATGGTAGAGCCCTAGTCTTCCAAACTAGTCACGCGAGTTCGATTCTCGTCACCCGCTCTTCCGGCCCGGCCCCGGTGCGCCCAGCGCACCGGGGCCGTCGGCGTTCCCGGGCCCGTGCGGCGCCTCAGAGCCCCAGCCGGGCGGCCCGGGCGGCGGCCCGGTCGAGCAGCAGGTGGACGTCGCCCTCCCGGGTGGCGGGGCGGTCGTTGTACTCGTCCGGGGAGCGCGCCGGGCGGCCGGTGGCGTGCAGCACCTCCATCAGCTGGACCCGGCCGGCCCGCACGGTCGCCGGGGTGCCGTAGCCGTACGCCAGGACGGCGGCCTGGGCGCCGAGCAGGCAGACCCGCCCGGTGGCGTCCCACATCGCGCCCTGCAGCCAGCCGTGGGCGCCGATGTAGCGGGAGGCGAGCCGCAGGTGGTCGGCGGCGGTGACCGGGACGGGCCGGGCGGGGCGGCGCAGCGCCCGGTCGAGCAGGGTGGCCCGGGGCTCCGGGTGGCCGGCGCGCCAGGGGCGCAGGACGCTCCCGTAGCGGCAGACGTACGGTCCGGGGGTGCGCGCGGGGGCGGGCAGCGAGGCGAGGTAGGCCTCCACCTCGGCGACCAGGCCGGAGCCGTCCGGGCCCGCGAGCAGGTCCGCCAGGGCGGCCGGGTGGGGCACGGGGGGCGTCGGGGCGGTGCGGGCCATGCGGGCTCTCCAGGCGGGCGGCTGTCGGGTTCCGCTCCCCAAAGTGGGGCATTCCGGACAATTCCGCGACCGCAGGGAGAAGGCGTCCGCACGGTTTCCCGCACGGCGGTCGGGCCGATAGCCTCGGCGGCGTTCGAGCGCAGTTCGAGCGCGACCCGTGGCGCCGCGCTCCCGGAGTGGAGGAGTCCCGTGGGTCCGCAGGAGCGACTGGCGGTCATACAGCGCTGTGTGGTCCGGGAGATGGCACGACTGGGCCAGGACTTCCACCCGGACGGCGAGGTGGTACGCGGCCCCGGAACCACCGCGGTGGCGGTGCGCGAGCACCCCGGGGAGGACGGCGGCGCCGGGCACGTGGACCTCGGCTTCGTGCTCCACCTGGGCCGGGCGGACGCCCCGGTGGTGTGGGACTGCGCACCCGGCCTCGGCAAGACCGAGGAGGAGAAGCTCGCCAACGCGGTGAAGATGTGGGCGACCACCACCGCCTCGGTGCTGGTCGAGCTGGCCGACGGGCGCGGGATCCACGCCGACCGCCCGAACCTGCCCGAACTCCCGGGCTGGCGGGCGGTGCAGGGGCCGGCGGCGGTGTTCGGCTTCGGCAACGAGCACCTGGCGGCCTGGCTCGCCGAGCACCGGGTGCTGCCCGCGCTGGCGCCGGCCCTGGAGCGGGAGCTGACCGGGCCGGGACCGGTCGGGGTGAAGCTCTTCCTGGGCGGGAAGGCGGGCGACGACGTCGCCGAGGTCCGGGTGGGCGGCGAGGTGTCGGAGGCGGCCTCCGCGGCGCTGCGCGCGCTGGACTGGCCGCGCGGCGAACGGCTGTGCTGGGCGCGGCTGTTCGTGCTGCTGACGGCGGAGCGGGCGGCACCGGCCCCGGCCGCGCCGACGGGCGCCCCGGCACCCGTGCCGGCGCGTGCCCCGACCCCGGCGGCGACGCGCCCCCGGGGACTGTTCGCCCGCTGGCGGGAGGCCCGGAGGGCCGGCCGGTAAGCCCCTGGCGGAGGGCGTCCGGCCCGGCCGGGTCAGCCCCCCGTGATGCTGGAGATGCTGTGCGCCAGGTTGGCCAGCAGGGAGTTGATGGAGGTCGCCATCGTGGTCTCGTGCAGCATGAAGCCGAACAGGGCGGCGACGATCGCGTGCGGGATCTTCAGCTGCTTGTTCCGGATGAAGATGATGCACAGGATCGCGAACAGGACCAGCGCGGAGACGGAGAGTGCCACCCGGACTCACTTCCTCGTTTCATAGCGTGGCGCCGCCGCCCGGCGGCACCTGCGAAGCCGGACCCCGGCCTGTCCGACGGTCCCGAGGCGGAATCGCGGACCGTCCGGCACAGCGCCGGCCGAGGAACGCGCACCGGCCCGCTGTCTGGTGTGCCGCACGTGTCGCCCCCCATCCCCCGAATCCTGAACAGTCCCGCCCGGACTCAGTGTGGTCGACCGTGCCGATTGCGTAAAGGTCTGACAGTCGGCCCGACGTCGACATCCTGCGCTGCGGGACGAGTTTCCGCCGACCGGGACGATAGCGGAGCCGTTCTGACGAATCGTCGGCGGGGCGCTGCTGAGCGGCCGGGAAACGCCCGGGGACGTGGAGCGGAGGTCGCGGATCCGCTCAGCCGACGGGCCGTCCGATATGGCCGAAGATCAGCTGCCAGGCTTGACACGACGGCCCTGCCGGTGGCACATGACGCGGACAGCCGCCTCAGTCGCGCCAGAGCAGCAGTACGGCCCGGTCGTCGTTGATGTCCCGGGCGACCGTCTCGATCAGCGCGCCCGCCGCGCCCGCACCGCTGCCCGGGGCGCCGCCGGGGACCAGCCGGTCGGCCTCCCCCATCAGCCGGTCCATGCCCTCGGCGAGGTCCCGGCCGGGCTCCTCGACCATGCCGTCGGTGCACAGCATCAGCACGTCGCCCCGGTTCAGCCGGCCGCGCACGCCGTCGAACTTGGCGCCGTCGTAGATCCCGAGCAGCGGGCCCTCGGCCTCCTTGATCTCCCAGCGCCCCTCGCCGGCCAGCCGCTGCATGCCCGGCAGGTGCCCGGCCGAGAGCAGTTCGTACTCGCCGCTGTCCAGGTCCAGCACCAGGTGGACGGCGGTGGCGAAGCCCTCCTCCCAGGACTGGCGCAGCAGGTAGCCGTTGGCGGCGGGCAGGAAGTCGTGCGCGGGCAGCGAGCCGACCAGGCCGCCGAAGGCGCCGGACAGCAGCAGGGCCCGCGAGCCCGCGTCCATGCCCTTGCCGGAGACGTCCGCGAGGACCACCTCCAGCAGCCGCTGGCCGGGGCCGGTGCGGGCGGCCACCACGAAGTCGCCGGAGAAGGACTGGCCGCCGGCCGGGCGCAGCGCCATGTCGGCGTGCCAGCCGGCCGGCAGCTCGGGCACCCGGCTCTGCACCCGCAGCCGCTCGCGCAGGTCGAACAGCATGGTGGAGCCGCCCCACCAGGGGACGCCGACCCGGGCCCGGAACTGGGCCAGCAGCAGGCCGCCGACCCCGGCGGCGCCGACCACCAGGGCCGCGCCGGGGGTGACGCCGTAGACGTAGGCCTCCGGGTTGTCGCTGGCGACCCGCTGGCCGGTGTGGATCACGGACTCGGCGGACAGCCCGAGGGCGGCCAGCGCGTACAGCACCACCAGGGAGCCGGGGCGCAGCAGCAGCGCGCCGGCCAGGATCGGCAGGACCAGGGTGGTGGGCGGGGCCCAGTCCGGGATCCAGATGTTGAGCAGGATCATCAGCGGGACGAGCAGGGCCAGCGCGCAGAGCACCGGCCAGTCGGCGGCGCCGCCGCGGAAGTAGTCGACACCGGCCGTGCGCAGCCTTCGGCGGGCCCGGCGGAGCCTCTTGCGCAGCCGGGCCGTCACGGGCTCGGACGCCGGGGCGGCGCCGGGCCTCGTCGCAGTCGTCTGGGGCGGTGCGCCCGGCGGTCTGCCAGCCATGGGGTCCGACCCTATCCACGGGTGCGGCCCGGCGTCGACGGTCCGGGGGCGGGCGGCGGCCCCGGCGCGCGGGCCGCTCAGCGGGTTTCGGCCGATCGGGCCGGTGGCGGGCACGCCGTCAGGAGGCGTGCGCCGGTTGGGCGTACGGCGCCGGCGGGCGGCGCGTGCGCCCCGCGTGCGCAGCTGCGGGCGCGCGGGCGCCTGTGGCCGACGACACAGCCGCCGGGGGCCGCGCGGACGGCGACGGCCGGCCGCACGGGAGGGTGCGGCCGGCCGTCGGTGGCGGGTGGATCAGCCCTGGGGGTGGTGGGCCGGGATCGGCGGGAGCTCGCCGGTGGTCTCGTACTCGCTCAGCATCTCGATCCGGCGGGTGTGCCGGGCCTCGCCGCTGTAGGGGGTCTTGAGGAAGACCTCGACGAACTCGGTGGCCTCGTCCTCGGTGTGCATCCGGCCGCCGATGGAGATGACGTTGGCGTTGTTGTGCTGACGGCCGAGCTCGGCGGTCTGCACGCTCCAGGCCAGCGCCGCACGGACGCCCTTGACCTTGTTGGCGGCGATCGCCTCACCGTTGCCCGAGCCGCCGATCACGATGCCGAGGGCGTCCGCGTCGGCGGCGGTGCGCTCGGCGGCGCGCAGGCAGAACGGCGGGTAGTCGTCCTCGGCGTCGTAGATGTGCGGCCCGCAGTCGACCGGCTCGTGGCCGGCCCCCTTGAGCCACTCCACGAGGTGGTTCTTCAGTTCGTATCCGGCATGGTCGGAGCCCAGGTACACGCGCATGCCATGAGTGTGGCATGCGGGTGCGCCCGGGCCCGACAACGGGGGGTCCGGGTCTCAGCGGCGGCCGAGCAGCTTCCAGGCGAGCGGCAGCGCGCCGGCGGCGAAGGCGGCCTTGAGCGCGTCGCCGACCAGGTACGGGTAGAGGCCCAGTTCGGCGGCGCGGGCCAGCGGGACGTGCAGGCTGAACGCCAGGTACGGGACGCCGACGGCGTAGATGGCCAGGCTGCCCAGCGCCATCGTCACCGCGGTGTTCAGCGGGGAGCGGTCGGCGCCGCGGCGGGCCAGCGCGCCGGTCAGGGCGGCGGCGAGGACGAAGCCGAGCACGTAGCCGAAGGACGGCATGGCCCAGCCGGAGGTGCCCTCGGCGAACCAGGGCAGGCCGGCCGCGCCGGCCAGCAGGTAGAGCGCGAGCGAGGCGACGCCGCGGCGGGCGCCCAGCGCGGTGCCGACCAGCAGGGCGGCGAAGGTCTGGCCGGTGACCGGCACCGGCGAGCCGGGCACGTTGACCGACAGCTGGGCGGCCACACCGGTCAGCGCGGCGCCGCCGGCCACCAGGGCGAGGTCGCGGACCTGGGTGCCGAGGCGGGTCGAGGCGGCGGGCAGCAGGTCGGCGAGGACGGCGCGACGCGCTGTCGGGGTGGTGGCAGTGGCCATCGGGGTTCCTCCGTGAGGTCCAGGTGAGTGAACACCTGTGAACCTACGCGGTGATCCACTGCGCCGATGCCACGGTTTCGGACAAAGCACCGCCCACGAAGCTTGTCGGAACCGGCTCCGGGCGACTCTCGGCGAACCAGTCGCCACGCACGGTGACCGCCCGGTCCGCATGGTGGGCCCGCGGCGGACATCGTTGGCAGGAACAGCGGGGTCCCCGGATATTGGACAGCTCATGCCGCATTCCGCACAGTCTGGATCCACCCCTATGGCCCCCACCTCCGCGCCCCAGGCGCCCGGGACCACCGAGGCTCCCCCGCCGTCCGGTGGCCAGCAGCTCAGCCACGGACTCAAGCAGCGCCACCTGTCGATGATCGCCCTCGGCGGCGTCATCGGCGCCGGCCTGTTCGTGGGCTCCGGCGCCGGCATCGCGGCCGCCGGGCCGGCGATCATCCTCGCCTTCACCCTCTCCGGCCTGCTGGTCATGCTGATCATGCGGATGCTCGGCGAGATGTCCGCCGCCCGCCCGGCCTCCGGCTCCTTCTCGGTGCACGCCGAGAAGGAGATCGGCCCCTGGGCCGGGATCACGGCCGGCTGGATGTACTGGGTGATGCTCTGCTGCGGCGTCGCCGCCGAGGCCACCGCCGCCGGGAAGATCGTCAACGGCTGGGTCCCCGGGGTCTCCGCCTGGGTCTGGGTCGCCCTGTTCATGGTCTTCTTCTGCGCCAGCAACCTCACCGCGGTGAAGAACTTCGGCGAGTTCGAGTTCTGGTTCGCCACCGTCAAGGTCGCCGCGATCATCGCCTTCCTGGTCATCGGCGGGCTCGGCGTCGCCGGCGTGATCGGCCCCGGCGCCCCCGGCAGCACCAACCTCACCGGCCAGGGCGGCTTCCTGCCCACCGGCGTCAGCGGGCTGATCGTCGGCCTGCTCGCCTCGGTCTTCGCGTACGGCGGCCTGGAGACGGTCACCATCGCCGCGGCCGAGTCGGACGACCCCAAGAAGAACGTCGCCAACGCGGTGCGCACCGCGGTGTGGCGGATCGCGATCTTCTACATCGGCTCGATGGCCCTGGTGGTCACCCTGGTCTCCTGGAAGGACCCGTCGGTCGTCGCCGACGGCCCGTACGTCACGGTGCTGCGCCACCTCGGGGTGCCCGGGGCCGGGACGATCATGGAGGTGGTGGTGCTGATCGCGCTGCTGTCCGCGATGAACGCCAACATCTACGGCGCCTCCCGGATGGCGTACTCGCTGGTCGGCCGCGGCCAGGGCCCCAAGGCGCTGGCCAAGGTGTCCGGCGGGGTGCCGCGCCGGGCCGTGCTGGCCTCCTGCCTGTTCGGCTTCGGCGCCGTGCTGGCCGCCAAGTTCTGGCCGGACACCGTGTTCACCTGGCTGATGAACACCACCGGCGTCGCCATCCTGGTGGTCTGGCTGTTCATCTGCGTCGTCCAGCTGCGGATGCGCCGCCGGCTGGAGCGCGAGGCGCCCGAGCTGCTCACCGTGAAGATGTGGGGCTACCCGTACCTGACCTGGGTCGCGACGGCCGCCGTGGCCGGCATCCTCGCCCTGATGACCACCACCGAGGGCAACCGCCAGCAGCTGTACGCGGCCGGGGTGCTGGTCGTCCTGCTGAGCGGGGCCGGGCTGCTCAAGCAGCGCCGGGACGCGGCCGCGGCCCGCTGACGGACGACGGCGAACGCCCGGCACGGCGGAGGCCCGGCACCCCGCGGGGTACCGGGCCTTCGCCGTGCCCGCCCGGGCCTACTCGAAGGACGGGCCGGCCGTGCGGGTGCGCTTGATCTCGTAGAAACCCGGGGTGGAGGCCACCAGCAGGGTGCCGTCCCACAGCCGGGCCGCGGCCTCGCCCTTGGGGGCCGGGGTGACCACCGGGCCGAAGAAGGCGACCCGGTCGCCGTCCGCGCCCTCCACCGCGATCACCGGGGTGCCGACGTCCTCGCCGACCAGGGTGATGCCCTCCTTGTGGGAGGCGCGCAGGGCCTCGTCGTACGCGTCGGTGCCGGCCGCGTCCGCCAGCTCGACGGGCAGGCCCGCGGCCACCAGGGCGGCCTCGACGGTCTCCCGGTTCTGCGGCAGGCCCTGGTTGTGGAAGCGCAGGCCCAGCTCGGTGTACAGCCGGCCCAGCACCTCGTCGCCGTGCTCCTGGGCGGCCGCGACGCAGACCCGCACCGCGCCCCAGGCGTTGTCCAGCAGCTCGCGGTAGCTCTGCGGCAGGTCGCGGTGCTCGTTGAGCACCGACAGGCTCATCACGTGCCAGCGCACGTCGACCGGACGCAGCTGCTGGACCTCGATCAGCCAGCGGGACGTCATCCACGCCCACGGGCAGGCCGGGTCGAACCAGAAGTCGGCGGTCTTGCGCTCAGCGGCAGTCGTCACTGGGTCTCGTCCTTCGTGAGGTGTTCCGAGGCAGGGGATGTCGCCCCCCACCCGGACCCCAACACCCGCGCGCCGCCGCTGATTCCGGCCCCGGACGCGACGGGCTGTGCAATGGTACCGGCCGGGGCGGGCGTGAAAGGATGCCCCTGCGTGCGCGATGCACACCGCGCACCGATCCGCACCATCCACGCACGCACCACCGTGCGGGCCGGACAAAGGAGTACCGCCGTGCCGGGCAAGAACCTGAGCCGCGAGGAAGCACAGCAGCGAGCCGGCGTCCTGGCCGTCGACGGCTACAGCGTCCGGCTGGACGTGAGCTCGGCCCCCGACCCGGCGGCCGCCACCTTCCGCTCCACCACCACCGTCGCCTTCCGCTGCGACCGGCCCGGCGCCGCCACCTTCCTCGACCTGCTGGCCCCCGCCGTCCGCTCGGTCACCCTCAACGGCCGCGCCCTGGACCCGGCCACCGCCTACGACGGCGCCCGGGTGCACATCGACGGGCTGGCCGCCGAGAACGTCCTCACCGTCGAGGCCGACTGCGCCTACAGCCGCACCGGCGAGGGCCTGCACCGCTTCGTCGACCCCGCCGACGGCGAGACCTACCTCTACACCCACTACGAGCCGGCCGACGCCCGCCGGGTGTTCGCGACCTTCGAACAGCCCGACCTCAAGGCCCCGTTCACCTTCACGGTGACCGCCCCCGCCGCCTGGGACGTGCGCTCCAACGCCGTGCACGAGAACGTCACCGCCCAGGGCGACACCCGCACCTGGGAGTTCGCGCCGACCAAGCCGATCTCCACCTACCTCACCGCCGTGGTGGCCGGCCCGTACCACGTGGTCACCGACCACTACAGCCGCGAACTCGCCGACGGCACCACCCTGGAGATCCCGCTCTCCGCGCTCTGCCGCCGCTCGCTCGCCCCGCACTTCGACGCGGAGGAGATCCTCGGCGTCACCAAGCTCGGACTCGACTTCTTCCACGAGGAGTTCGACTACCCGTACCCCTTCGGCAAGTACGACCAGGCCTTCGTCCCCGAGTACAACATCGGCGCGATGGAGAACCCGGGCTGCGTGACCTTCAAGGAGGAGTTCGTCTTCCGCTCGAAGGTCACCGACGCCGCCTACGAGTCCCGCGCCAACGTCGTCCTGCACGAGATGGCGCACATGTGGTTCGGCGACCTGGTCACCCCGCGCTGGTGGGACGACCTGTGGCTCAAGGAGTCCTTCGCCGACTTCATGGGCTCCTACGGCCTGATCGGCGCCCGCACCCGCTACTCCTCCGCCTGGGTCACCTTCGCCAACCAGCGCAAGGCCTGGGCCTACCGGCAGGACCAGTTCCCCACCACCCACCCGATCACCGCCGACATCCGCGACCTCGAGGACGCCAAGCTCAACTTCGACGGCATCACCTACGCCAAGGGCGCCTCCGTCCTCAAGCAGCTGGTCGCCTACGTCGGCTCGGAGGCCTTCTTCGAGGGCGCCCGCCGCTACTTCAAGCGGCACGCCTTCGGCAACACCGAACTCGGCGACCTGCTGGGCGTGCTGGAGGAGACCAGCGGCCGCGACCTCAAGAGCTGGGCCGCCGCCTGGCTGCAGACCGCCGGCGTCAACGCGCTCACCCCGCAGGTCACCACCGACGCCGAGGGCCGGATCACCGAACTCGCCGTCCTCCAGGACGGCGATGTCCTGCGCCCGCACCGGATCGCCGTCGGCCTGTACGACCGGGACGCCGACGGCGCCCTGCTGCGCACCGAGCGGATCGAGCTGGACGTCACCGGCGCCCGCACCGTCGTCGCCGAGGCCGTCGGCCGTCAGCGCCCCGACCTGGTCCTGCTCAACGACGAGGACCTCACCTACTGCAAGATCCGCTTCGACGCCGACTCGCTGGAGGCCCTGCGCACCGGCCTCGGCGACATCCGCGACGAGCTGGCCCGGGCGCTCGCCTGGTCCGCGGTCTGGAACCTCACCCGGGACGGCCTGATGCCGGCCCGCGACTACGTCGCCCTGGTGCTGCGCTTCGCCGGCCAGGAGGGCAACATCGGCGTGCTGCAGTCGCTGCACGCCCAGGCCAAGACCGCCGTCGACCTGTACGCCACCCCCGAGTGGCGCGCCGAGGGCGCCCGCCGGCTCGCCGACGGCGCCCTGCGCGAGCTGCGCGGGGCCGTCCCCGGCAGCGACCACCAGCTCGCCTGGGCCCGCTTCCTGGCCCAGACCGCGGGCGGCGCCGAGCACCTCGGCCTGGTCCGCGGGCTGCTGGCCGGCAGCGCCCGGATCGACGGCCTGGAGGTCGACCAGGAGCTGCGCTGGGCGCTGTGGCTGGCCCTGGCCGCCGCCGGACAGGCCGGCGACGAGGAACTCGCCGGGGAGCTGGCCGCCGACAACACCGCCGGCGGCAAGCGCCAGTACACCCAGTGCCTGGCCGCCCGGCCCACCCCGGAGGCCAAGGCCGCCGCCTGGTCGGCCGTGATCGACTCGGACGAGCTGCCGAGCGCCCTGGTCGAGGCCAACAGCGCGGGCTTCGCGATCCCCGCCCAGCGCGACCTGACCGCCCTCTACGCGGCGCCGTACTTCAAGCTGCTGGAGAAGGTCTGGGCGGAGCGGACCATCGAGATCGCGATGCGGATCGTCGGCGGCTTCTTCCCGATCGCCCAGACCGACGAGCACACCCTGGCCGAGGCGGACACCTGGCTGGACGGCCACCCGCAGGCCGCGCCGGCGCTGCGCCGGCTGGTGCTGGAGCGCCGGGACGACCTGGCCCGCGCCCTGCGCGCCCAGGCCTGCGACCGGGTCTGACACCACTGCGGTGGGGCCCGCCGACCGCGTGTCGGCGGGCCCCTCCGGCGTACCGGTCGGCGCCGGGACCGGCCCCGGCCGGGTCGGTCCCGGGCGCCGGTCCCGGGGTCAGTCCCGGCGCAGGCCGCGGTCGAGGGCGGCGATCGCGCTGCCCTTGGCGTCGTCGCCGTCCAGGGACCAGACCATCACCCCGGCCAGGTCGTTCCAGCGCGCGTAGCGGGCCTTCTCGGTGAGCACCTCGGCGGTGTCGTAGCTGTAGAAGGTGGAGCCGTCGTATTTCCAGGACGCGCCGTGGTCGCGGTCCACGTACACCTTGCCGGGCAGCGCGTTGAGCTCGGCGTAGGAGTGGTCCGGGGCGGCGGCGGTGGCGCTCTGGTGGAGGCCGCCGCGCTCGCCGGGGGCGACGCCCGTCCAGCCGTGGCCGTACAGCGGGGCGCCGAGGACGAGCTGCCGGGAGGGCAGGCCGCGCTCCTGGTAGTGGGTGGCGGCGGCGTCCGCGCTGCGCTGCCGGGCGTCCGGGTCGGCGGGGTCCGAGTAGAGGTTGGCCTGGTGGTCGGTCGGGCCCTTGCCCTCCCAGGGGCCGTGCAGGTCGTAGGCCATCAGGTTGAGCCAGTCCACCGACCGGCTCAGCTCGGGCAGTTCGAGCCGGTCCGCGACCGTCTCGTTGGCGGCGACCGCGGCGGTGAGCAGGTAGTGCTTGCCCTTCCGGCCGCTCAGCGCGTCGAGCTGGCGGCGGAACTCGGCCATCAGCAGGGTGTAGTTGCGGCCGTCCTCGGGACGGACCACGTTGCCGGCGTCCCCGCCGCCGCCCGGGTACTCCCAGTCGATGTCGATGCCGTCGAAGACGCCGGCGGCCGCGCCCGCGCCGCCCTCCGGGGAGCCGGGCAGGACCGGCAGGTCGCCCTTGAGGTAGAGGTCGATGCAGGAGGAGACGAACTTCTTGCGGGTGGCGTCGGAGGCGGCCGCGTCCGAGAAGTACTTGGACCAGCTCCAGCCGCCCAGCGAGATGACGGTGCGCAGCTGCGGGTTCTTCGCCTTGAGCTTGCGCAGCTGGTTGAGGTGGCCCTTGAGCCGTTGGCCGGGGGCGTCGGCGACGCCGTCCACCGACTCGGCGGCGGAGAAGGCGCGTTGGTAGTCGTTGTGGGCGTCGCCCTGGCCGGAGTCGTTGCTCTCGAAGCAGGTGCCGTCCGCGGAGACGTTGCCGAAGGCGTAATTGATCACGGTCAGCCTGGCGGCCTGGCCGGAGTCCTGGACGCGCTTGGCGGAGCTGTCGGCGCCCCACTGGGTGAAGTAGCCGACCCGCTGGCCCTTCAGGGCGGGCCCGTGGTGGCCGCTCTCCGCGGCGTTCGCGGCGGTGGGGGCGACGAGCAGGGCGGCGACGGTGGTGGCGGCGAGCAGCGCTGAGGCGCGAGTGGGCATACCGGACCCGTTCTCTGAGGCGGCGTCAAATGGTCTGGACCAGATGGCACAGAGGTTTAGTCCATGGACCGGGGAACGCACAAGAGGACGTCCGCTTCCGGCGCGGTATGCAAAAGGGGCCGGACCGCGGTGTGCGGTCCGGCCCCCTCAGTCACTCACCCGGGCTCAGCCGATGAGCGAGCGCAGCACGTACTGCAGGATGCCGCCGTTGCGGTAGTAGTCCGCCTCGCCGGGGGTGTCGATGCGGACGACCGCGTCGAACTCCTTGCCGGTCCCGTCCGCGCCGACCGCCTTGACCTTGACGGTCTTCGGGGTGCGGCCCTCGTTGAGCTCGGTCACGCCGGTGAAGGAGAAGGTCTCCTCGCCGGTCAGGCCGAGGGACTCGGCGTTCTCGCCCTCCGGGAACTGCAGCGGCAGGACGCCCATGCCGATCAGGTTCGAGCGGTGGATGCGCTCGTAGGACTCGGCGATGACGGCCTTGACGCCGAGCAGCGCGGTGCCCTTGGCGGCCCAGTCGCGGGACGAGCCGGAGCCGTACTCCTTGCCCGCCAGGACGACCAGCGGGGTGCCGGCGGCCTGGTAGTTCTGCGAGGCGTCGTAGATGAACGACACCGGGGCGTCGGCCTGGGTGAAGTCGCGGGTGTAGCCGCCCTCGGTGCCCGGCGCGATCTGGTTGCGCAGACGGATGTTGGCGAAGGTGCCGCGGATCATGACCTCGTGGTTGCCACGGCGCGAGCCGTAGGAGTTGAAGTCACGCTTCTCGACGCCGTTGGCGGTCAGGTACTGCGCCGCCGGGGTGCCCGGCTTGATGTTGCCGGCCGGGGAGATGTGGTCGGTGGTGACCGAGTCGCCCAGCTTGGCCAGGACGCGGGCGCCGGCGATGTCGGTCACCGGGCTCGGGGTCTTGGCCATGCCCTCGAAGTACGGGGGCTTGCGGACGTAGGTGGACTCGGCGTCCCACTCGAAGGTGTTGCCGGTCGGGACCGGGAGCGACTGCCAGCGGTGGTCACCGGCGAAGACGTCCTGGTAGCCCTTGTCGAACATCGCCTCGTCGATGGAGCCGGCGACGGTGTCGGCGACCTCCTGCTCGGTCGGCCAGATGTCGGCGAGGAAGACGTCGTTGCCGTCGGCGTCCTGGCCCAGGGCGTCCTTGGTGATGTCGATGTTCATGTTGCCGGCGAGGGCGTAGGCGACCACCAGCGGCGGGGAGGCCAGGTAGTTCATCTTGACGTCGGGGTTGATCCGGCCCTCGAAGTTGCGGTTGCCCGAGAGCACCGAGACGACCGCGAGGTCGGACTCGTTGACGGCGGCCGAGACCTCCTCGGGCAGCGGGCCCGAGTTGCCGATGCAGGTGACGCAGCCGTAGCCGACCAGGTTGAAGCCCAGCTTCTCCATGTACGGGAGCAGGCCGGCCTTCTCGTAGTAGTCCATGACGACCTTGGAGCCGGGCGCCAGGGTGGTCTTGACCCAGGGCTTGACCGACAGGCCCTTCTCCACGGCCTTCTTCGCCAGCAGGGCGGCGCCCAGCATGACGGAGGGGTTGGAGGTGTTGGTGCAGGAGGTGATCGAGGCGATCACGACCGCGCCGTTGTCGATCTCGTAGGTCGAGCCGTCGGGGGCGGTGACGGCGGTCGGCTTCGAGGCCTCGGCGGAGTAGGTCGGCAGCGCCTCGGCGAACCGCTCGGCGGCCTCGGCCAGGATCACGCGGTCCTGCGGGCGCTTCGGGCCGGAGATCGACGGGACGACGGTGGAGACGTCCAGCTCCAGGTACTCCGAGTAGGCCGGCTCGTGCGCCGGGTTGTGCCAGAGACCCTGCTCCTTGGCGTACGCCTCGACCAGGGCGAGCTGCTGCTCGTCGCGGCCGGTGAGCTTGAGGTAGTTGATGGTCTCGGCGTCGATCGGGAAGATCGCGCAGGTCGAGCCGAACTCCGGCGACATGTTGCCGATGGTGGCGCGGTTGGCCAGCGGGATGGAGCCGATGCCGTCGCCGTAGAACTCGACGAACTTGCCGACCACACCGTGCTTGCGCAGCATCTCGGTGATGGTGAGCACCAGGTCGGTGGCGGTGGTGCCGGCCGGCAGCTCGCCGGTCAGCTTGAAGCCGACGACGCGCGGGATCAGCATGGAGACCGGCTGGCCGAGCATCGCGGCCTCGGCCTCGATGCCGCCGACGCCCCAGCCCAGCACGCCCAGGCCGTTGACCATGGTGGTGTGCGAGTCGGTGCCGACGCAGGTGTCCGGGTAGGCCTGGCCGCCGCGGACCATGACGGTGCGGGCCAGGTGCTCGATGTTCACCTGGTGGACGATGCCGGTGCCCGGCGGGACGACCTTGAACTCGTCGAAGGCGGTCTGGCCCCAGCGCAGGAACTGGTAGCGCTCCTTGTTGCGGCCGTACTCGATCTCGACGTTCTGGGTGAACGCGTCCTTGGTGCCGAACTTGTCGGCGATGACCGAGTGGTCGATGACCAGCTCGGCCGGGGCCAGCGGGTTGATCTTGGCCGGGTCGCCGCCCAGCTCCTTGACGGCCTCGCGCATGGTGGCCAGGTCGACCACGCAGGGGACGCCGGTGAAGTCCTGCATGATCACGCGCGCGGGCGTGAACTGGATCTCCTGGCTCGGCTGGGCGTTCTCGTCCCAGGCGCCGAGCGCGCGGATGTGGTCGGCGGTGATGTTCGCGCCGTCCTCCGTGCGGAGCAGGTTCTCCAGCAGCACCTTGAGGCTGTAGGGCAGCCGCTCGGAACCCTCGACGGCGGAGAGCTTGAAGATCTCGTACGACTCGTCGCCCACCTGCAGCGAGCTGCGGGCGTCGAAGCTGTTCGCGGACACGACTGACTCCTTCTGGGTGCTTCGTGCGATATCCGGCCGCCACGCTGGTAAGGTCAGCCTTACTTAGGCTTACCTTGCCGCATCGCCGGCGAGCGCCTCTCGGCAAGTATCTTGATGTCGAGATATATCGTAAGGGGCAGTTATCTCGATGTCGAGATAAACCATAGTGCATGCCGCCGCGATCACCACCGCAGGCATGCCCCGGTGCGTTTCGACGCAGGTCAGCGGCCGGTCAGCGGCCCCACGACCGACCGGGCCCCAACGCGGCCGAACCCCGCGGGTGTCCCCGGCGGCCCGGCCGCGTTAGCAGGGTGACCGTCGCCCTGCCCGTGGAAGGCCCCGACCGATGCCCGCTCCGCTCGCCTCCGCCCTGCTGCCGCTGGCCCTGCTCGCCCCCGCCGCCCCACCGGCCTCCGTCGTGGAGGCGGCCTTCGACCCGGCGACCGCCTTCGTCCCGCCGGCCGCGATCAGCTACGCCCAGGACCTGGTCCCGTACGGCTCGCACGCCCGGATCGTCACCGACCGCTCGGAGCCCGGGCGCACGGTGCTCACCCTGACGGCCACCGGCCTCGCCCCCGACCACACGTTCCCGGTGCACCTGCACACCGGCACCTGCGGGGCCGACCCGGCCGCCTCCGGGCCGCACTACCAGGACGCGGTCGACCCGGTGCAGCCGTCCACCGACCCGGCGTACGCCAACGAGCGCAACGAGCTGCGGCTGGTGCTGCGCACCGACGCCGGGGGCGCGGGCACCGCCACGACCGCCGTCGACTGGCAGCCGCGGCCCGGCGAGGCGCGCTCGCTGGTGCTGCACGCGGGCACCCCGGCCGGCCCGCACGCGGCGGGCGACCGGGTGGGCTGCGTCAAGCTGGAGCGGTAGCGCCCGCCCCTCACGACCCCAGGGTGGCGACCAGGACGGCCTTGATGGTGTGCAGGCGGTTCTCGGCCTGGTCGAACACGATGGAGTGCGCCGACTCGAACAGCTCGTCGGTGCACTCCAGCTCGGTCATCCCGGTCGCCTCGTACATCTGCCGCCCGACCACGGTGCCGAGGTCGTGGAAGGCGGGCAGGCAGTGCAGGAACTTCACGTTCGGGTTGCCGGTGGCCCGGACGGTGTCCATGGACACCTGGTACGGCCTGAGCAGCGCGATCCGCTCGGCCCACACCTCCTTGGGCTCGCCCATCGACACCCAGACGTCGGTGTAGAGGAAGTCGGCGCCGGCCACGCCCTCCGCCACGTCCTCGGTCAGCGTGATCCGGGCACCGGTGCGCCCGGCCAGCTCCTGCGCCGCCTTCTGCACGTCCTCGGCGGGCCACAGGGCGCGCGGGGCGACGATCCGGACGTCCATGCCCAGCAGAGCGCCGGTGACCAGCAGCGAGTTGCCCATGTTGGAGCGGGCGTCGCCGAGGTAGGCGAGGGCGACCTCGGTGAGCGGCTTCGCGGTGTGCTCGGTGACGGTCAGCACGTCGGCCAGCATCTGGGTGGGGTGCCACTCGTCGGTCAGACCGTTCCAGACCGGGACGCCGGCGTGCTCGGCCAGCTCCTCGACGATCTCCTGGCCGTGACCCCGGTACTCGATCCCGTCGAACATCCGGCCGAGCACCCGGGCGGTGTCCTTGACGGACTCCTTGTGGCCCATCTGCGAACCGGACGGGTCCAGGTAGGTGGTGGTGGCACCCTGGTCGTGCGCGGCCACCTCGAAGGCGCAGCGGGTGCGGGTGGAGGTCTTCTCGAAGATCAGCGCGATGTTCTTCCCCCGCAGCCGGGGCTGCTCGGTGCCCGCATACTTGGCGGCCTTGAGCGCGGCCGCGAGGTCCACCAGGAAGCGGAACTCCTGGGGCGTGAAATCGAGCTCCTTGAGGAAGTGCCTGTTCCGGAGGTTGAAGGCCATGCCGGGCTCCTGGGGTGACGGGGCTTGGGGGAAAGTGGCAAGTGTATACGATGCTCGGAATTTCTATACAGACTGGCGGTGAAGGAGGGGAAGCCCCCGGTGGGACTTCCCCTCCCGCGCCCGGTCCCGCGGCCCTACCGGCGCGGTCCTACCGGCGGTTCCACCGGCGCGGTCCTACAGGCGCGGGTCGACCGGCTCGGACTCCAGGGCCAGCACCGCGAACACCGCCTCGTGCACCCGCCACAGCGGCTCCCCCGCCGCCAGCCGGTCCAGCGCCTCCAGGCCCAGCGCGTACTCACGCAGCGCCAGCGAGCGCTTGTGGCCCAGCGAGCGCATCCGCAGCCGCTCCAGGTGCTCGGTGTAGTCCGGGCCGTAGACGATCCGCAGGTACTCCCGCCCGCGGACCTTCACACCCGGCTGCACCAGGCCGCCCGGACGGCCCTCGCCCCGCACCGTCCGCACCACCGAGGCCAGCGGCTTGACCACCATGCCCTCGCCGCCCGCCGCCGTCAGCTCCTCCCACCAGGCGGTGGCGGCCGCCACCGAGGCCTCGTCCCCGGTGTCCACCAGGACCCGGCCGGTGCGGTGCAGCACCGGCGCCACCCGGTCGCCGGCGGCCCCGTCGGCGGCCTCGCCGGCAGCCTGGTCAGCCGCCTCGGCGTCGGCCGCGACCAGGCGGTCGATCAGGGCCAGGTGCTCGTCGTGCGGGCGCACCGCCAGGTTCGCCCCCTCCGCGGCCAGCAGCTGGAACGGCGCCAGCCGGATGCCCGACAGACCCTCGGTCGGCCAGCAGTAGCGCCGGTACGCCTCGGTGAACGCCCGGGCGTCGGCGACGCGGCGGCGCTGGCGGGCGGTCAGCCCGCCGAGCTCCAGCCCGCGCGCGGCCGCCTGCTCCAGCGCCGACAGCACCTCCGGCAGGGCGGCGCCGGCCGCCGCGCCGACCGCGGCGTACTGGCGGCGCAGCAGCTCCACCGCCTTCAACGACCACGGCATCAGCTCGGCGTCCAGCAGCAGCCAGTCACTGCCCAACTCCTCGAACAGGCCCGACCGTTCGGCCGCCGCCCGGACCCTGCCGAGCACCGCGCCGGTCAGCTCCTCGTCGTCGAGGAAGGCCCGCCCGGTCCTGGTCCAGATCGCCCCCGGACCGGCCACCCCGAAGCGCCGCTCCAGCGCGGCGGTGTCCCGGGCGACCAGCAGCACCGCGCGCGAGCCCATGTGCTTCTCCTCGCACACCAGGTGCCGGACCCCGTCCGCGCGGTAGGCGGCGAAGGCCTCCTCCGGGTGCTCCAGGTAGCCCTCCCGGCGGGAGGTCGGGCTCGGCGCCATGGTCGGCGGCAGGTAGGCGAGCAGCCGCGGGTCCAGCGCGAAGCGGCTCATCACCTCCAGCGCGGCCGCCGCGTTCTCCTCCCGCACCGCCACCCGGCCGTGCAGGGCGGTCTCCACCACCCGGCGCCCCGCCACGTCGGCGAGGTCCAGCGGACGGCCCTCCCGGGCGCCCGGCGCGTCGGTCCGCAGCGGACGCACCGGGGCGTACCACTCCCGCTCCGCGTCGACGCTCACCAGCTCGCGCTCCGGGTAGCGCAGCGCGGTCAGGCTGCCGCCGAAGACGCAGCCGGTGTCCAGGCAGATGGTGTTGTTGAGGAAGCTCGCGCTCGGCACCGGGGTGTGGCCGTAGACCACCAGCGCCCGGCCCCGGTACTCCTCCGCCCACGGGTAGCGCACCGGCAGGCCGTACTCGTCGGTCTCGCCGGTGGTCTCCCCGTACAGCGCGTGCGAGCGCACCCGGCCGGAGGCGCGGCCGTGGTAGCGCTCCGGCAGGCCGGCGTGGCAGACCACCAGGGCGCCGCCGTCCAGCAGGTAGTGGCTGACCAGGCCGCGCATGAAGGCCCGCACCTCGGCCCGGAACTCCTCGCTCTCCCCGGCCAGTTGGTCCAGCGACTCCTGGAGGCCGTGCGAGACGGTGACCTTCTTGCCGTCCATCGCCCGGCCCAGCTTGTTCTCGTGGTTGCCCGGCACGCAGATCGCGTGACCGGCCGCCACCATGCCCATCACCAGGCGCAGCACACCCGGGGTGTCCGGGCCGCGGTCGACCAGGTCGCCGACGAACACGGCCGTGCGGCCCTGCGGGTGGACGGCGTCCACCGGGCGGCCCCCGGCGTCCCGGGCCAGCGTGTAGCCGAGGCGGGTCAGCAGGGTCTCCAGCTCGGAACGGCAGCCGTGGATGTCGCCGACGACGTCGAACGGGCCGGTGAGGTGGCGCAGGTCGTTGTAGCGCTTCTCCGGCTCGATCACGGCGGCCGCCACCTCGGCCTCGCCGCGCAGCACGTGCACCTTGCGGAAACCCTCGCGCTCCAGGCCCTTGAGGGACCTGCGCAGCTCGCGGTGCTGGCGCGGGACGACGTGGGCGGGCAACTGGCGGTCCGGGCGGGCGCGGTTGCGCTCGGCACACACCCCCGGCGGGACGTCCAGCACGATCGCGATCGGCAGCACGTCGTGCGCCCGGGCGATCGCCACCAGCTGACGGCGGGCCTCCGGCTGCACGTTGGTCGCGTCCACCACGGTGAGGCGCCCGGCCGCCAGGCGCTTGCCGACGATGTAGTGCAGGAGGTCGAAGGCCTCGGCGGACGCCGACTGGTCGTTCTCGTCGTCGGACACCAGGCCGCGGCAGAAGTCGGAGGAGACCACCTGGGTGGGCAGGAAGTGGCGGCGGGCGAAGCTGGACTTGCCCGCGCCGCTGGTGCCGATCAGGACGACGAGGGAGACGTCGGTGACGGGCAGGCGGCGGGGGGCGGGGGGCTGGTCGGGGGTGGCAGTCTCGTCGGGGGTGGGGGTCTCGTCGGGGGTGTGGTCGAGGGCCTGGTCGGAGGCGGGGGCCTCGTCGGGGGTGGGGGTCGCGTCCTCGGTCATCGGGTCTCGCCTCCTCCGGGCGTGGTGGTGGTCGTGGCGGCATCGGTGGCGTCGGTGGCGGTGCGGAACAGGGCGAGCTGGGTCGGCGGGCCGACCTCCGGGTCCTCCGGGCCGACCGGGCGCAGCTCCACCGTGTAGCCGTACGCCGCCGCGACCTTCCCCGCCCAGGCGCCGAACTCGGCGCGCGACCACTCGAAGCGGTGGTCGGCGTGCCGGGCCCGGCCCGCCGGCAGGCTCTCCCACCGGACGTTGTACTCGACGTTGGGCGTGGTGACGACCACCGTCCTCGGGCGGGCCGCCCCGAACACCGCGTACTCCAGGGCCGGCAGCCGCGGCAGGTCCAGGTGCTCGATCACCTCGCACAGCACCGCCGCGTCGTACCCCTTCAACCGGGCATCGGTGTACGTCAGCGCACCCTGCGCCAGCGTCACCCGCGCCGCCAGCCGCTCGGGCAACCGTTCCAGGTGCAGCCGGCGCTTCGCCGCCTGCAACGCCCGCGCCGACACGTCCACCCCGAGGATCTCGGTGAACCGGGCGTCCTTCATCAGCTCACCGATCAACTCGCCCTGGCCGCAGCCGAGATCGGCGACCCGGGCGGCGCCGCCGTCGCGCAGGGCGGCCAGGATCGCGGCGCGGCGCCGCTCGGCGAGGGACGGCGGCCGGGGCTCGTGCCGGTCCTCCTGCCCGTCCGGGGCGGGCCCGGCGGCCTCCCGCCCCTCCTCCTCGGGCCGGTCGTCGACCGCGTTGTCGATCTCCTCGACCTCGCGGTCGTCCGCCTCGGCCAGCCGGGCCAGCTCCAGCCGCTCCATCGCGGCCCGGGTCAGCGACCAGCGCCGGGACAGGTAGCGGCGGGCGATCAACGCCCGCTCCGGGTGCGCCGCCAGCCAGCCCTCACCGGCGGCGAGCAGCTTGTCCACCTCGTCCGGGGCGACCCAGTAGTGCTTCGCACCGTCCAGCACCGGCAGCAGCACGTACAGCTGCTGGAGCGCCTCGGCCAGCCGCACCGACTCCGAGGCGAGCACGACCCGCACGTAGCGGGACTCGCCCCACTCCGGGAAGGCCTCGTCCAGCGGGACCGCCGTCGCCTCCACCCGCCAGCCCAGCGGCTCGAACAGCCGGGCCACCATCGCCGGACCGCCACCCTCGCCCGCACCGTTCGCGGGCACCGCGGGCAGCTCGATCCGCAGCGGGCGGACCAGCGCCGGCAGCTCCGGACGGGCCGGGCAGTCGCCCTTCATCGCCGACCGGAACACCGTCCGCAACGCCACCGCGAGCAGCGAGGACGCCGCGTACGGGCGGTCGTTGACGTACTGGGAGAGCGCGAAGTCGGGCGAGCCGCCGCGCCCCCTGCCGTCGCCCCGGCCCTTGCGGACCAGCGCGATCGGGTCGATGTCCAGCAGCAGCGCCGCGGTGCAGGCCTCGTCGTCCGCCCGGGGGTAGAAGACGTGGGCCGCACCGTGCGACGTCGTGAACCGCTGGACCTTGCCGGGATGCTTGTGCAGCAGGAACCCGAGATCCGTCGCCGGGCTCTCGGCGCTGCCGGTAGTGGAAATCGACATGAACACCCGGCCGAGTATTGCCCAGCGGGAGACGTCCGGGCACCGGGTTTTCCCACCCCGCGCGGCGCTGGCCTGCGGGTCCGCCCGCCTGTCCGGACGATGGGCGTGTTCGGCAGCCGGGCCCCCCATTGGTTAACGTGCACGGTGTGACTGCTGAATCCACCTCGCCCGAATCCACCACCCCGGCGACCGGCGCCGTGGCCACCGGTCTGGCCACCATCGCCGCCGACGGCACCGTCCTCGACACCTGGTACCCCGCCCCCGCCCTGGCCGCCGAGCCCGGCCCGGCCGGCACCGTGCGCCTGACCTCCGAGCAGGCCGAGGCCGAGCTCGGCGCCGGCGCCGCCGAAGCGCTGCGCGCCGACGCCCGCCGCGGCGTCGAGGTGGTCGCCGTGCGCACCACCATCGCCTCGCTCGACGAGAAGCCGCTCGACACCCACGACGTGTACCTGCGCCTGCACCTGCTCAGCCACCGGCTGGTCCGGCCGCACGGCCAGAACCTGGACGGCATCTTCGGCCTGCTCGCCAACGTCGCCTGGACCAGCATCGGCCCCGTCCCGGTCGACCGGGTCGAGCAGGCCCGCCTCGCCGTCCGCGCCCAGGGCGGCCAGCTGGCCGTCTACGGGATCGACAAGTTCCCGCGGATGACCGACTACGTCGCCCCCGGCGGTGTGCGCATCGCCCACGCCGACCGCGTCCGGCTCGGCGCCCACCTCGCCGCCGGCACCACCGTGATGCACGAGGGCTTCGTCAACTTCAACGCCGGCACCCTCGGCACCTCGATGGTCGAGGGCCGGATCAGCGCGGGCGTCGTCGTCGGCGACCACAGCGACATCGGCGGCGGCGCCTCGATCATGGGCACCCTGTCCGGCGGCGGCAAGCAGGTCGTCTCCGTCGGCGAGCGCTGCCTGCTCGGCGCCAACGCGGGCATCGGCATCTCGCTTGGCAGCGACTGCGTCGTCGAGGCCGGCCTGTACGTCACCGCCGGCACCCGGGTCACCACCCCGGACGGCACGGTGGCCAAGGCCGTCGAGCTGTCCGGCCAGGACAACCTGCTGTTCCGCCGCAACTCGCAGACCGGCGCGGTCGAGGTCATCGCCCGCTCCGGCTCCTGGGGCGGCCTGAACGCGGACCTGCACGCCCACAACTGACCTGTGGGGCAAGGCCGTCGAGGGGCCCGGCGCGGGTGCGCCGGGCCCCTTCGGCCGGTACGGCCCCGGAGGCTACGGGCGGCCCCGGAGGCTAGGGGCGGCTCCGGAGGACGACGAGCTCACGGGTCGCCCTGGTCATCGCGACGTAACGGTCGACCGCACCCTCGACACCGTCACCGAACGCCTCCGGGTCGACCAGGACCACCAGGTCGAACTCCAGCCCCTTGGCCAACTCCGGGGTGAGCGAACGGACCCGCGCCCGCTCCCGGAACCCCGGATCGCCGATGACGCAGGCGACGCCCTCGTCGTGCTCGGCGAGCCAGGAATCCACCACGGCCGGCAGCTCCGCCACCGCACCGTGCCGCACCGGAAGGCCGCTGCTGCGCACCGAGGTCGGCACGTTGGCGTCCGGCAGCGCCGCCCGGACGACCGGCTCGGCCTCCGCCATCACCTCGGCCGGCGTGCGGTAGTTGATGCTCAGCGAGGCCATCGTGGTGCGGTCGAAGCCGACCCGGTCGAGCCTCTCCTGCCACGACTCGGCGAAGCCGTGCCTGGCCTGGGCCCGGTCCCCGACGATGGTGAAGCTCCGGGACGGGCAGCGCTGCAGCAGCATCTGCCACTGGGCGTCGGTCAGCTCCTGGGCCTCGTCCACCACGATGTGGGCGAACGGGCCCGCGAGCGGCTCCGCGGCGGCGGCGGGCAGCGCGTCCTCGTCGACCAGGGTGTCCTGGAGGTCCCGGCCGCGCAGCATCGTCACCACGCCCTCACCGTCGTCGTCGGCCTGGATCAAGTCGCCGATCACGTCCGCCATCCGCTCGCGCTCGGCGGCCGCCGAGGCACGCCGACGCTGCCGGCGCAAGGTCTCCTCGCGGTCCCCGAGCCGCTGGCGGGCCGCGTCCAGGAGCGGCAGGTCGGAGACCGTCCATGCCTGCGGGGCGTGCTTGCGCTGGAGCGCACGGACCTCCTCCGGGGTGAGGTGCGGCGCGCACATCCGCAGGTAGGCGGGCACCGACCAGAGGTCGCCGACCAGCTCCGCCGCCTCCAGCAGCGGCCACGCCCGGTTGAGCGTGCCGACCAGTTCCCGGTCCTGCCGCAGCGCGCGGCGGAACTGCTCGGGCGAGACCTCCTCCTCGTCGTCCTGCTCCAGCCTGTCCAGCAGGATCGCCACCAGTTCGTCCCAGATCTGCTCGCGCGCCTCGTTGTGCGGGGTGCCCGGATCCGGGGCGTCGAAGGCCTCGGCCCAGTCCGCGGCGCTCAACCGCAGGTCCGCCCAGGGAGTGCCGACCAGCAGCTCCTCGACCGGCGGCTCCTCGTAGATCCGGACGGCCTTGTCGATCGCCCGCACCAGCTCCACCGAGGACTTGAGCCGCGCCACCTCCCGGTCCGCCTCCTCCGGCGCATCCGCGCCCTCGGGCACCAGGTCCCGCAGGGTGCAGGTGCGCACACCCTCCTCGCCGAGGCTGGGCAGGACGTCGGCGACGTAGTTCAGGTAGGGCTGGTGCGGGCCGACGAACAGCACTCCGCCGCGGCGGTGGCCGAGGCGGGGGTCGGCGTACAGCAGGTAGGCGGAGCGGTGCAGGGCCACCACGGTCTTGCCGGTGCCCGGGCCGCCGTCGACCACCAGGGCGCCGCGCGAGCCGGCCCGGATGATCGCGTCCTGGTCGGCCTGGATGGTGGCCAGCACATCCCGCATCCGGGCCGAGCGGTTGCCGCCCAGGCTGGCGATGAAGGCGGACTGGTCGTCCAGCGCGGCGTGCCCGGCGAGGCCCTCCGCAGTGAACACCTCGTCCCAGTAGTCGGAGATCCGGCCGCGGGTCCAGCGGTAGCGACGGCGGCTCGCCAGGCCCATCGGGTCCGCGTGGGTCGCCGCGAAGAACGGCTCGGCGGCGGGCGAGCGCCAGTCGACCAGCAGCCGCCGGCCCTCGCTGTCGGTCAGCCCGAGCCGGCCGATGTACAGCGGCTCGGCACCCTCCTCGGCGACGATGCGCCCCAGGCACAGGTCCAGACCGTAGCGGCGCAGGGCGCGCAGCCGGCCGCTCAGCCGGTACACCTCGATGTCGCGGTCCATCGCCGCCTGCCCGGCACCCCCCGGGGCGCGCCGCACGACGTCGAGCTGGTCGGAGAGTTCGGCGATCACCCGTTCCAGGCTCTCCGCGATCGCCGCGAAGTGCCGCTCGTCGGCCGCGACGAGCGCCGGGTCGGCCTTGGCGGACAACCGCTCGGGGAGGTCGAAAGCGCTGGTGGTCAGGGGGTTCATGGCATCAGCTCCGATCTGAGGCCTGCGATTGTGCGCCATCCAGGGGGCCTTGCCGCAAGACCCCCCTTGCGCTATATGTTGAGAGTGGCAAGGCGTGGGTTCTCCCCCTTCCGCTCTC
>NZ_JBHZCY010000037.1:0-68160 GCF_042786665.1 Kitasatospora sp. NPDC059146
GGGCGGGGGCCCCTCGCCCCGGGCATCGCGGGCGGCGCCCCCCGGGGCGGGGGCCGGGGGGGGCCCGGGGGCGGGGCGGGGCCCGGCGGGGGGCCCCGACCGGGCTCAGGCGTCCACGCCGTAGTACTGGGCGAGGAAGCCGATCACGTCGGCGGCGTGCGGAAGCAGCTCCGGCAACTCCCGGGCCAGCGTCGCCCGGGTGGCCTCGGCCAGTTCGGGCAGGCCGGTGGCGGCGGACTTCACGTAGGGGTCGAGGCGGCGGACGAGTTCGTAGTTGCTCTCCACGTCCAGCTGCCGCATCGCCTTCTCCAGCGGGGGCGCGTCGGCCGGCGGGATGTCGGGCAGGACCCTGCTGACGAAAGTGACCCGGTGCAGCACCCGCCAGCACGGCGGCTTGCGGTCCGCCTGGCGGGCCTGGCGCAGCGCCGCCGCGTTGGGGTCGTTGCCGTTCTCCAGCCAGACCGGGTCGACGACCTTGTGGAAGAAGCTGTCGAAGTGCTCGCTGTCCTCGCCGAGGTAGAAGCTGAGGAAGCGGTAGGCGTCCACCTTGCCGGGCACCTTGACGGGGTTCCCGTCCCGGTCGAAGACCGGGTTGCGGTCGGTGTCGTAGCTCTGGAGGTTGCTGCTGGGGGCGACCTCCACCTCCAGTCCGAAGGAGCGGGTGGCCTCCTTGCCGCGGGCCCGGGTGGCGGTCATCCCGCCGCCGACGGAGGCGTCGAGCTGGGCGCCGATGCCGATGCCCGCGATCTGGAAGGAGGTGCCGATGGAGGTGCCGACCGAGCCGGAGAGCGAGTACGAGCCGGCCGTGGTCTCACTGACCACGTCGGTGGTCTCGGTGGTCTCGGCGAAGAAGCCGCCGGCGGCCGTCCAGACGTAGGTGTTGACCAGGTCCCGGCGGGAGAAGCCCTGTCCGGTGGCGCTGTCGGCGCTCTCCCGGCCGCGGGCCGGGGCGGCGTCCGCGCCGATCGCGCCACCGAGCACCCGGCCGGCCTTCTGGGCGAGCGGGTCGGGGGCGTGGGTCTCGGTGGAGACGCTGTCGTAGTAGCTGTGCAGGCGCTGCTGGTCGCGCTGGATGCGGCGCTTGAGCGCGTACGCCTCGCGGGGCTTGAAGTAGCTGTACTCGCCCCGTTCCCGGCCGCCCCGGTAGTCGGGGTCGGCGACCTTGCCGCGTTCGTCGAAGCCGACGGTGCCGTCCAGGGTGCCCTGCTTGGTGTAGCGGGGGTTGATCGGGAACGGGACGACGTTCCAGTCCTTGGGGATGTCGGGGTTGGGCTGGATGCGGTAGGCGACCAGCGCGCCGCTGTGCGCCAGGCGCAGCGCGAAGACGTCGGCGGTCTGCGACTGCACGACGGCGAAGCCGGTGTTGGCCGGCACGTACCTGCGCCCGGCGGTGGGGTTGAGCAGTCGGCCCGGGTCCTCCCAGTGGCCGGTGAGCGAGACCTTGGTGGTCCGGGCGGTGTTCTCGCCCTGGGAGACGGAGGTGTCCTCGGCCCAGCTGTTGGAGAACTCCAGGTTGCCCCGCACGCTCGCCGAGACCCCGCCCTTGGCGATGGACTTGGCGATGCCGAATCCCAGCGGCGCGGTGATCATCCAGACGTCGACGTCCACCTCGTTGGAGAGCGCGAAGCCGAAGGCGGCGTCCACGCTGCGCTCCTTGGCGGAGGACAGCGAGCGGACGACCTGTTCGGCCTCGGTGAGCTTGACCGTGGAGGCGCCCTCGAAGGTGTCGCTGCCCGGGTCGGTCAGGCCCGCGGTGAGGTTCTCCGAGGGGATCGGCGGGGCGCCCTCGACGTAGCCGATCAGCTGGGGGTCGAACTGGACCTGGCTGACCCACTCGCTGACCAGCTCGCCGACCTTGTAGCCGGTGACCAGGTGCCAGCGGCCGTCCTGGAGGTAGCTGTAGGCGCGCTTGAGGACGCCGAAGGCCTCACCGCGCGAGCCGTACTGCATGTCGGCGTACTCGGCGACCGCCGGGGCGGCCGAGACGCTCTGGTGGAACGCGTTGCGCAGGCCGGCCAGGGCGGAGCGGACCTGGGCGGCGTCGTTGGAGACCGGGGCGGTGGAGAGCACGGTGCGCGGGCGGGTGGCCTCCGGGCCGAACTCCAGGTGGTTGCCGCGCAGGCCCTCGTCGCGGACCTGGGCGGTGCCCGCCTCGGTGGAGTCCCGGTCGAACGGCCAGTAGGCGACCAGGTCCTCCTTCTCACCCTTGAGCCGGGTGAACAGGTTGTCCAGCAGCTGTTCGTGGGTGCGGGCGGTGCGCCAGATCCGCACCTCCTCCAGCACGCCTTCGAAGGCCTCGACGGGCTTGCCCCGCTTGAGCACCGCGCCCAGGGTCAGCTGCGCGTCACCGGCGGGGGCGAAGGCGGCGGTGTCGGGCAGGCCCTGGGTGTCGGCCGGGTCGCAGGCCACGGCGACGCCGTTGCGGTGCAGCCGGAAGACGCTGCCGCGCGGGTCGGGGTTGCGGACCCACCGGGCGCCGCGCAGCCGCGCCGGGTGCGAGCCGGTGGCGTCGGCGGCCGTGCTGCCCGCGTTCTCCTCGAAGCGCCAGTGCGCGACCAGGCCGCGGTCCCGGGCGGTGACGGCGCTGCCGAGCCGGGCGGCGTCCCGGGCGGCGCCCCAGATCCGGACCTCGGCGAGCACCCCGGCCAGCTGCTGGACGGTGGCGCCCTCGCGGGCCCGGCCGAGCTCCAGCGGCGCGTCGTTGCCGCGCGGCCCGGCCCCCTCGTAGCGGCCGGCACCGATCTCCCGGCCGTCCAGGTGGAAGCGGATGTCCTGCCACTCGCGCACGGCCAGCGACTCCACCAGCTCGACGCTCTGGGTCACCGGCTTGCCGTCGGCGCCGGTCGCGGTGATCTGCCTGGTGCCCTTCTGCTCCTGCATCGAGCGGCCGCCCTTGCGGACCACGGCGATGCGGTGGAACTGCCCGGCCTTCACGCCCTCGGTGGAGGTGAAGCGCACGGCCCGGCCGTCGGGCTCCTCGAAGGCGAACTCCAGCCGCCCGTCCGGGAGGACGGCCAGCCGGTAGGGCACGCTGCCGCCGACGCCGTCGGCGGTGCGGCCCTTGGAGAGCAGGCCCTGGGTCTCGCCGAGGCGGTCGACGCGGGCGAACACCTCCAGCGTCAGGTCGTCGGCGATGTCCAGCGCGTCGTCGTCCGGGACGTCGAGATAGGCGTCGCCGGTCAACTCGACCGCCCAGGACTGCTGGTAGGCCAGGGCGAGGTGGCTCCACTCGCGCAGCGGGAAGGCATCCCGGCTGACCACGCGGCGGTCGCCGACGTACCCGACGACCCGGTGGCCGCCGTCGGCGATCGGCGAGCGGGCCGGGACGGGCTTCGGCATGCCGCGCAGTTCGGCGTGCCGGTTGTTCCCGGAGCGGTCGGTCAGGACGGCCTGCGCACCGGGTTCGGGCGCCGAGTACGTCCAGTAGCCGAGCAGCCCCGCCTCGTTGCCGCTCAGCCGCCGCCCCTGGCCGGCCCGCAGCTCCTCGCCGCCGCGTGCCTTGGACCAGAGCCGGACCTCGTCCAGCCGGACGGCGGCGAACTCGGTGGGCCAGCACAGCACGGTGCCCAGCGAGAGCCGGCCCTGCCCTCGGTACGGGGCGTCGGCGGTGCGCCGGGCGATCTCCTGCCCGTCCAGGTAGATCACCTGCTGGCGGGTCTCCCGCTGGAACACGCAGGCCCAGTGGTGCCACTTGGTGTCGGAGAACCGCTTGGTGGTGTCCAGGTCGTCGCCGTAGAAGGCGAAGGTGAAGAAGCCGTTCTTGCGGAAGCCGATGTGCAGGCTCTCGTTGGCGCGCCCCTCGGCACCGCTGTGCCCGAGCACCATGTGCGGCCGGCTGTCGACCTTGGTGCGCTGGGCCCAGAACTCCACCGTGAAGTCGCCGTCGCCGAAGCCGAAGGCGTCGGGCACCACGGCGGCGTCGTCCGTGCCGTCGAAGACCAGCCCGGAGGTCGCCTGGGTGCCGAGCAGGCCGAGGCCGTACGGGGTGTCCCCGGCGTTGGCGTGCAGCAGCCGCACCGGACCCTCGACCCGCTCCGGGTTGACCCAGGTCTCCAGGGTGAGGTCGCCCGGGGTCGCCGCCCGGGGCAGCTGCCCGGCGGGCAGGGCCAGGAAGCGGCCCTTGCCGTCGAAGGCGTAGGCCCGGCCCGGCATGTCGGCCCGCCAGCGCCCGCCGTGGCCGCGCGCCAGGCCGTCCGCACTGCCCAGGGGCAGTTCGGCCAGGCCCCCGGGGTCGACGGTGATCAGCCGGGAGCCCTCGGCGAGGGTGCTGCCGGGCTGCGAGGACTCGGACCAGCGGTGGTCGTAGCGCACCCGCTGCACGCTCATCCCGGGCTTCAGCAGGGCCGGCTCCGCACCCGCGCCGAGGCGCAGCGACTTCGACCCGGCGGGGTGGCTGCCCTCGAAGCGGAAGCCGTGGCCGCCGACGGTCACGAAGCCGGGGCCGGCCAGCGGGGCGAGGGTGCCCTCGGTGAACTGCACCACGTCGCCGTCGATCCGCAGGACCGAGCCGATCGTGACGGGCTGCTCGGCCGCGCCGTTGACCACGGCGGCGAAGTCCTCGGCCCGGCGGGGCAGGTGCGACCACTTCTCGGTCTGCCCGCCGTGCCGGATGGTGAGGGTGACCTGCGTCGGGCCGTCCCCGGCCTCGACGGTGATCCCGGTCCCGGTGAGGTCGGTGCCCGCGTCCCGGGCCGTGAAGGAGACCGTCCGCGCGCCGGCGGCCAGCTGCCGGGAGGAGCGCAGCACCTGGCTGTCGTAGTAGGCGGCGAAGAACTGGCGGTTGGAGCCCCGGAAGTAGAGCACGACGTTGCCGGTGGCGCTGTCCAGCAGGAAAGGGCGGTCGGCGGCGCGGGCGAAGCCCAGCAGCGCGCCGGAGCCGCTCAGGCCGGTGCGGTCGACGGTCAGCTGCGGCACCGGCAGGGCGATGTCGTCGGATCCGCGCACGCCGCCGGTGAGTCGGCCCAGTTCCTCCTGCTTGGCGGCGAGAGCGGCCTGCTGGGCGGTCAGGGCGCGGCGCTGCTGGGCGAGCCGGTCCTGCTTGGTGCCGAGGAGCTCCAGGCGCTCGGTGAGCTCGGAGATCTGCCGGCTGAGCCGGTCGGTGGTGGGGTTGGACTTCAGCGAGTTGTCGATCCGCTCCAGGATGAGGACGCCCTCGCCGGAGTCTTTCGCCGTCGCGTAGTCGTACTGGACGATGCGGTCGCCCTGGCTGTCCCGGGCCGCGACCAGCTGGTGGCTGTGCCGGGCCACCAGGCTGTAGCCGTTCCAGCCGTCGAGCGCGAAGTGGGTGGCGGCGTTGTCGGCCTCCCGGCGGTACTGGATCAGGGGGATGTCGTTGCCGGTCCGCCGGTTGTCGACGTTCATGTCGAGTCCGGAGTTGACGTTCTTGACGAAGCAGCAGGCGAAGCCGTTGATCGTGGTGCCGGTCGGCTCGAAGGTCCAGACCGTGGACGCGGCCTGCCGGTCGGCGGTGCGCACCAGCGGGGCGACGCTGTCCTTGCGGTCGCCCTGCACCGCGAGGTACTGGTCCTTGCCGTCCTTCTGCAGCTTGAACCGCAGCCGGTAGCGCCAGTAGGAGTAGTCGCTCTCCAACTCGGCGCGCACCTCGGCGCGTTGGCGCTCGACGTCGGGGATCTCGGCGGTCTCCAGCTGGAGTCGGGTGATCTCGGCCTCGGTGGCGGCGACGTCCCGGGCCAGTTTCGCCACCTGGGCGTCCACCTCCCCGGCCGCGTCGACCGTCCCGCTGGACTCCGGCGCGGCCAGCACCGGCAGCGCCAGCTCCTCCGGCACCTGGGCCAGCCGGCCGTCCCGGCCCACGCCGAGGTCCACGGTGGCGACGTAGGCCTCGTCGGTGGCCCGGCCGGTCACCGGGTCGGGCCCGCCGGTGGTGCAGGCGAGCAGCACCCTGGCCTGGCGCTTGACCGGCTTGGACGCCTGGTCGTAGCCGGCGGGCGCGGCCTCCTGCTGGTGGTGCAGCAGCGCGGACAGGCCGGAGACCACCCGGCGCCCGGTGAAGGCGAAGCTGCTGCGGCTCACCCCGGAGTCCTCGCCGACGGGGGCGTCCGAGGTGACCCAGGCGGGGCCGCCGCTCAGCGCGGCGTGCCGGGCGTGGTCGGTCTGGTCGTGCAGGGTGGTGCTGGAGCCCTCGTCGAAGCGGTAGTAGACGGCCAGCCCGGGTTCGTTGCCGATCAGCCGGCGGCCGCGGTCGGCGGCGATCTCCGCGCCGCCGCGCGGGCGGAGCCAGATCCGCACCTCGTCCAGCTCTCCGCGGCCGAAGGAGCGGGCACCGCGTCCCAGGGTGAGGCCGCCGAGGCCGGCGTACGGCATGTCCGTGGTGCGGCGGCCGACTTCGACGCCGTCGCGGTAGACGACCTGCTCGCGGGTGTCCCGGGTGAAGACGCAGGCCCAGTGGTGCCAGTCGGTGTCGGTGGTGCGCTGCGGGATGTCCAGGTCGTCGTGGAAGAAGGCGAAGGTGAAGGTGTCGTCCGGGCGGAAGCCGATGTGCAAGGTGCGCAGCCGGACGCCGCTGGAGGCGCCGTGGCCGATCAGGAAGTCCTCACGGCCGCCGGTGGCGGTGCGCCGGGCCCAGAACTCCACGGTGAAGTCGGAGTCGGCCAGGTCGAGGGCGCTGCTCGGCAGTTCGGCCAGGTCGTCGACGCCGTCGAAGCGCAGCGCCGTCCCCGCCCGGCCGCCCCCGTCCTCGGCGGGGACCAGCGGACGGCCGGTGAACGGGCAGGTGCCGGGCGCGCTCTCGTAGACGGCGTTCCGGTGGCGCGGGTCGGGGCTGGTCCAGGCCTGGGTGCCCCGGGTGTCGAAGAGGCCGTCCCGGCTGCGTTGGACGCTGAAGGCGTCGATCCGGCCGGTGGCGTCGTTGTGGGCGAAGACCTGCCAGCGCTCCCGGCCGTGCACGGCGGTGGGTACCAGCAGGGCGGCGAAGCGGCCCTCGGAGAGGTTGCGGACGAAGGACAGCTCCTGGGTCGGCTCGACGAACGGCCGCCCCTCCATGTCCTGGGTGCCGAGGCTGTCCTTGGCGGAGTCCGGGCGACCCTTGTGCCGGCTCCGGCGGTAGCGGACCTCCAGCACCGGCTTCAACTCGCCGCCGGCCAGCACGAAGCGGTCGCACAACAGGGTCGCGTCGACCACCGCGACCTTGCGCCCGCCCTCCGTGGCCAGGTAGTCCGTGCGGGCGGGGTCGCCGGAGGAGCCGGTGCCGTCGGCGAGCCGGAACACCGCGTCCGGGTGGTCGGCCCGCACCGACTGGCGCAGCACGTAGACGTGGGTGCCGTCGGAGACGACGTGGAAGGGGGCGGCGGCGCCGAGCCGGGCGGTGCTGGACAGGAACCGGTCCAGCTCCTGCTCCTCCAGCCGCTCCGCCGCGTCCGCCTCCACCCGGCCTCCGCGCTTGACCACCGGCATCCGCACCGAGCCCGCCACCGCGTAGCCGACCCGGGCCACCTCGGCCGGGAAGCGCAGCGTCAGCGGGTCCTCCGACCAGTAGGCCGCGTCGGCCTCGCCCTTCGCCTCGTCGTGCCGGGACAGGTCCAGGACGCTGTAGACGAGGCGCCGTTGGTCGTCCATCGCGAACGCGACCGTGCTCCCCTGGTGCCGCACCGTCGTCGTGTGCACGTAGGCCCGGTCGCCGTAGACCTTCGCCAAGTGCTGCTGCTCCGTCAAGCCGCCACCTCACGTCCGGTGGCCGTAGGGCTACCGACGGCCACGCGATCACCACAGAACGCGTCCACGCTTTCACTGAATGTGACGATCGATCAAGTCACTTTCCCGCCGCCGCACCCCGGCGATCCGGCCACCCGCCGACCCCCACACCCGCGGCACCGTCCGCCCCCACCCCGGGCGCCACGCGCGAACCGGAGTCCGCAGAACCGGCTGCGACCGGGGCCGAAGTGGGGAAGACCCGTCCCCCACGGCTGGTCGGGCGCGAGGTGAACGACGTGATCGAGCGCGTTCTCGGTGTGCGGGACGTGGCGCGGACCCGGTTCAGCAGTTCTCCGGTGGACCACCTGCCGCTGGGGCCGTCGGGGCCTCGCAGGGTCGCTACGTCGGCGCATCGAGCACCCGGGAACGACGGTGGCGCCGGGTGCGGGCGCAGGCACCGGCGAAGGCCGCGCCGTTCATCGACCTGGTCAACGCGAGCAGCGAGGGGATGCCGGACTTCCTCGGCGCGGACGTCCTCGGGCACTGTCAACGGCTGAACGACGAGCTGGACGACATCACCGCCACCGGCGACGACGCCATCCGCAACGACCTCGCCCGCTACGAGCGGATGGCCGGGCGCCTGGGCATCAGGCCCCTGGCGGCCTCGGCGCACGCGGCGGCGCTGCGTGCGGCCGGACTGGTGGCGACCACCCGGCGGGGACGCACCGTGCGGCACACCCTCACCCCGCTCGGCGCCGACCCTCTCGACGCCAACCCCGGCCGACGCGCGCCCTATTGCCCGCCGAACTTGTGCCGCTCATCCGAGTGGACGGTCCCCGCCGACAGCCCGGCCCTGACCCCAGACCCGACACCGGGCCCGACCTCGGCCTCGACCTCGACCCCGGGTCGGAACCCCGTCGAACGCGTGGCGAAGAATCCGGAAAAGGGAAATGACTGGAATCATTCCCACGCTGGAGAATCGAATCTCCACATATCCCTTTTGTCACTCGGGTATTCAGATTCCCCGTACATGCCACGGGTTTCAGAGTAGCCCTCGACACCGTTCTCCGGGTATGCGATAGTCGCTTTCGACCACCTGGTACCAAGGAGCACGAGTTGCCCATTTCCAGGCGTTTGATATCGCCCGAGGGGCGCATCTGGGAGACCGAGGAAATCCTGGCCCGGGTATTCGGTGCCACCGAACTCCTCGCCCACAGAAATGTCCGGCCCGGTTCGCGGGTGATGATGAGCGGGGCCAATTCGCCGGAATGGGTCGTCGTGCTGCTCGCGCTCGTCCACCTCGACGCCTCGGTGGTGCTGGCCGATCACCGGGCCACCCCCGCCCAGCGGGCCCGGATCCGGCAGCTGGCCCGGGTGGTGCTCGACCTCGGCGACGGCGCGGTCGAGGCGGCGGCGCCGCGGAGCGGTGCGGCGACGGCGACGGCGGCCGAGCCCGATCCCGCGGGCTGGGCCCGGCGGCGGGATGCCGCGATCTCGTGGTCCTCGGGCACGACGGGCAGCCCCAAGGGCATCGTGCGCTCCGGCCGGTCGATCCTGGACAACCTCGCGCTCAGCGCGGACCGCATGGGCTACCGGCCCGACGACGTCTTCCTGCCCGTGCTGCCGTACTCGCACCAGTACGGTCTCTCGCTGGTGCTCTGCTGGTGGCTGGGCGGGGGCACGCTGGTGGTCTACGGGCCGAGCACGCGTCTGGACCACGCGCTCGCGGTCGGCCTGGAGCACGGCCTCACCGTCGTGGACGCGGCGCCGTCGACCTACTACAGCCTGCTCAACCTGCTCGACCGCCGCCCCGCGCTGGTGGGCGCGCTGGGGACGGTACGGGCCTGGTGCGTGGGCGGCGCGCCGCTGGGACGCAGCCTGGCGGCCCGCTTCCACGCCCGTACGGGCCGGCACCTGCTCGACGGCTACGGGGCGACGGAGCTGGGGAACGTCGCGCTGGCGCCGCCCGCCGATCCGGTCGGCTGCGGCACCCCGCTGCCGGGGGTGGTCGTCGAGGTCCACGACGAGCACGGCAGGCCGCTCCCCTGCGGTCGGCTCGGCGAGCTCGTGGTCCGCAGCGCGGGCCTGATGACGGGTCTGCTCGGCGAGGACGGCGAGATCGTCCCGGTCCCGGGTGCGGTGCACCGCACCGGGGACATCGGGCTGCTCGACGACGCCGGCCGGGTCTTCCCGATCGGGCGCAAGCACGCCGTGCACCGGGAGGGGCACACGCTCTACCCCGACCACCTCGCCGAGCGGGCCGGGGCGGCCGGGGCGCGGACGGAGGTCGTCGCCGTGCCCGACGCCCGCCTGGGCTGCCGCCTGGTGTTCGTGGTCGAGGACCCGGACGGCCACCAACCCGCCCACTGGAAAGGGCTGTTGCGTCCGCTGCTGGCCCGCTACGAGCAGCCCGACCAGGTCGTGGTGCTTCCCTCGCTGCCGCTCACCAACACGGGAAAGCCCGACCGGGCCGTTCTGGAGAAGATCGCCATGACCTCGCTGCCCGCGTCGCACCGGACGACCGCCGACACCACGGCCCCGCCCACCACCCCGGACGACTACCGCATCCCCTTCCCCGACCGGGTCGACGCGCTGCGCGCGGTACGCCGGTACGTGGCCGACCACGAGGACGCGGTGCTGCGGATCCTCACCGAGGTCTCGCCCCACCGCACCGCCACCACCGAGATCCGCTCCTTCCTCGCCGCCCTCGACGGCGCGGAACAGGAGGTCCGCCGCGTCCGGCCCGGCCACGTGCCCCGGGCGGCGGTCTTCACGCCCTCCAACATCCCGCTCTATTCCTATGCGCTCTACATGCTGGTGGCGTCCCTCTACAGCGAGAGAATAACCTTCCGGCCGTCCTCCGAAATCCGGGGCCAGATGCAGCGCCTGCACGATCTGCTGGCACCGGTCCACGGCCTGCCGATCACCCTTTCCGGGCTCAGCCAGCGCAAGTTCGTGACGGGACCGGTGCGCGAGGCCGACCTGATCGTCTTCACCGGTGACTACGCCAATGCCGAGACCATTCGGGAAGGCCTGGCGGAGGACCAGCTGTTCCTCTTCTTCGGCCACGGCATCAACCCCTTCGTGATCGCGCCCGACGCCGATCTCGCACTCGCCGTGCACGACGTCATGCGGATCCGGCTCTACAATTCGGGCCAGGACTGCTTCGGTCCCGACGTCGTGTTCGCCCCGAAGGGCCGCACCGAGGAGTTCGTCGACCGGCTGTCCGCCGAGCTCGCGTCCCTGCGCTTCGGTCCGAACGGCGACCCGGCCGCCGACTACGGCCCGCTCTTCTACGACTCGGCGCTGATCGACTGCTCGGACTACCTGGTGCGGCACGCCCGCCGCATCCGGCACGGCGGGCTCATCGACCTGCCGTCCCGCAAGGTCGAACCGACCGTGCTGCTCTGGGGTTTCGACGACAAGCTCCCGCTGGAGGAGATGTTCGCCCCGGTGTTCAACGTGGTGGCCTACCCCAGCGCGAGGCTGCTGCGCGAACGGCTGGCGAGCCCCTACTTCGGCGAGCGCGCACTGGGCGCGATGGTGTACGGGAACGATCCGGCGACGGTGGAGGTCCTGACCAGGCGTCACCGCACCTGCGTCAACCACACCCTGCTCGACGCCGAGGACGGCAACCGTCCGTTCGGCGGCTTCGGGCTGCGCGCCAACTACCTCTCCTACGGCGGCGAACGGCGCGCCGAGCCGCTGCTGATGTCGCAGGCCGTGGCGCGGGTCCTCCCGACGGCCGTCCCCGACACGGCCGTCCTCGCCCCAGCGGTCCCCGACACGGCCGTCCCCGTCACGGCGGTCGGGGAGTGAGCCGGGTGGACCGGCGGCACCCGGACGCCTGGTCGGCGATCGTCGAGCTGCTGGTGGCGCACGGGGTGGACACCTGCTTCGGACTGCCCGGCGACGACCTGGAGCTGCTGCGCGCCCTCGACGCCGCCGGCCTGGACCTCGTCCCGTGCCGCGACCAGCGCAACGCGATGTACATGGCCACCGGGTACGCGCTGCAGTCGGGTCGGCTCGCGGTCTGCGCGCTGGGCAAGGGCCCGGCCGTCACCCACGCGGCCACCGGGCTGCTGGAGGCGCGCGAGTCCGGCGCGCCCGTGCTGGTGCTCGCCGCCGGCACGCCCGAACGCCGCCGGGGCAGTGGCGGGTTCCAGGAACTCGACCAGGTCGCCGTGACGGCGCCACTGGTCCGCTGGGCGCACCGGGTGGGGCACCCGGACCGGGTCGTCCCCGCGACGGTGACGGCCCTGACCCGGGCCGTGGGGCCGCCGGCCGGGCCGGTGTACCTGGAGGTGCCCGACGACGTCCGCACGGCCGAGGTGCTCGTCCCCGGAGCGCGGCCGAGCCTGCCGGAACCGCTGTTCGACGCCGAGCCGCTCCCCCGGACGACGCCGGGCCCGGCCCTGGCGGCACTGCGCGCGAGCCGGCGTCCGGTGCTGCTGGTGGGCGGCGGGATGCGGCACCGCAACGGCGGCGGCGCGGTCGAGCGCCTCGCCGACCGCCTCGGCGCGGCGCTGTTCACCACCGCCTCCGGCCGGGGCGCCGTGGACGAGCACCACCCGCTGTTCTGCGGCGTGGCGGGCCTCTACGCCGGGCGCCCCGCAAGGGAGTTGTGGGCCTCCTGTGACCTGGTGGTGTCGCTCGCCGGCCGGCTGGAGGAGACGGTCGTCGAGGGCGGGGAGCCGTGGCCGCCGGTCCCGGTGGTCCAGGTCAACCTGGATCCGGCCGGGCTGTCGGCGGAGTTCCCGGGCCCGCGCGTGCTCGGCGACGCCCGGCATGCCGTGCTCGGCTGGACGCGCGCGTTGGAGCAGGACGGCGGGGCCGGGCGCGCGGAGGCCGTCGGCCTCTGGGCGGACGACATCGCCGCCGCCCGCAAGGCCCTGGAGCTGGACGCGGCGGCCGAGTTGGCCCGCGCGGCGACCCTGCCGGGGATCCGCGTCGCCGAGCTGCTCGCCGTGCTCGACGCCACCGCCGACGGGCCCCGCGTGCTGGTCCAGGAGAACGGGCTGCAGGACATGTGGTCCTACGGCTTCCCCTTCCGGGTCGGCGGCGGGTCCGTGGTGCCCTCGGAGCAGACCCCGCTGGGCTTCGGCGCGGCCGCGGCCATCGGGGTCAAGCGGGCCGCCCCGGACCACGAGGTCACCGCGTTCGTCGGGGACGGCGCCTTCCTCGCGGCCCGCGCGGACATCGCCGCCACCGCCCGCAGCCACGGCGGCGTGCTGTACGTGGTGCTGTGCAACGGCGGCTACGGCTGGCTGGACGCCCAGCGCGCCCGCCTCGGCCTCGACGCCGAACACCATGCCTTCACCCGCCCGGGCTCGCCGCCGCCCGCCGTGGACGGGCCGGACGTCCACTGCCGGGTGCTGCGCGACAAAGCCGCGCTCACCGCCGAACTCCGCACCGCACGCCGGTTCTGCGCCCGGGGCGGCACCGCCGTGCTCCTGGTGCCGGTCTCCCCCGACGACGTCCTCCCGGCCGTCCGCGACGCCGGGGCGGTGCCCCAATGACCGGCACCGGAGCGCGGGTTGACGCCGGGTACGGCCGGTACCGGCGCCGGGTGGTCGTCACCGGGTACGGGGCGGTGACCCCGCTCGGCCACAGCGCCGGGGAGACCTGGACGGCGATGCTGGCCGGGCGCAGCGGCATCGCCGCCGTGGACGCGATCGACGTGACCGGTCTGGACGTCCGGATCGGCGGGCAGGTCCGCGGCTTCGTACCCGACCGTTACATGCCGCCGGCGGTCCGCCGTCGCACCGACCCGTACGCCCAGTACGCCCTGGCCGCGGCGCTGGAGGCGTGCGGGCACGCCGGACTGGTCGTCGACGACGGCCTGGCGCCGAGGGTCGCCGTGGTCATCGGCAGCGGCTACGGCCCGGTCGGGTCGATCTACCGGGCCGCCGACACCCTGCGCGCCCGGGGGCCGCGGGCGATCAGCCCGTTCGCCCAGGTCACGACCGCCATGGACAGCGCCGCCGGGGAGATCAGCATGCGCATCGGGGCCTGGGGACCGAGCCGGGCCCAGAGCACGGCGTGCGCCAGCGGCGCGGACGCGGTCGGCGCCGGGATGCGCATGATCGCCACCGGCGAGGCCGACGTCGTGCTGGCCGGCGGCGCGGACGCCTGTGTCACCGCCGTCGACCTCGCGGGCAGCGGCAACGCCCGCGCGCTGTCCCGGCGCAACGACGACCCGACGGCGGCCTGCCGGCCGTTCGACGCGCACCGGGACGGGTTCGTGATGAGCGAGGGAGCGGCCGTGCTGGTCCTGGAGGCCGCCGGGACGGCCGAGCGTCGGGGCGCCACGGCGCTGGCCGAACTCGCGGGCTACGGGGCGAGTTCGGACGCCCACCACTGGACCGCGCCGCACCCGCAGGGGCGGGGCGCGTGCCTCGCCGTCGAGGCGGCGCTGCGCGACGCGGGGATCACCGGGGCGGACGTGGACTACGTCAACGCGCACGGCACCGGAACGCTGCTGAACGACGCCACCGAGACGGCGGTGCTGCGCCGGGTGCTGGGCGAGCGGGTCACCCGGATCCCGGTCAGCTCCACCAAGTCGATGACCGGGCACATGATCGGTGCCGCCGGGGCCGTCGAGCTGGTGGCGTCGATCCAGGTCCTGCGCACGGGCGACGTCCCGCCGACCGTCAACTGCGACGAGCCGATCGACCCGGAGATCAACTTCGTGCCGCACCGGGCGCAGCACCACGAGCGCCTGCGGATCGCGCTCAGCAACTCCTTCGGTTTCGGGGGCCACAATGCCGCCCTCGTGGTCCGAGCGGTCTGAGGGCCGGCCGTGCACCGCCGTCCGGAGACCGCCACCGCCGGCACCGCGACCGGCGCCGGCACCGTCACCCGCAGCGGGCCGCTGACCTGGGTCCAGGAGTGGCACTGGTTCGAGCGCACCGTGCCCCCGGCGCGGCGGGTGAACCCGACGCCGCTCGCCGACCACTGCCACGTCCCGCCGTCGGCCTCCCTCGCCGACGTCCACGCGGCGCTCGCCGCCCTGACCGCCCGGCACGAGGCGCTGCGCACCACCGTCGATCCGCTGTGCCCGGTCCAGCACGTGCACCGCGCGCACTGGGCGCCGCTGCCGGTCGACCACCTGGACGTGCCGGTGGTCGACGCCGCCACCCTGGAGGCCGCCACCGCGGCCCTGGCCGCCCGCCCGATCGACCCCGAGCGGAACCCGCCCTGGCTCGCCCGGGTGCTGCTGACGGCGGGGCAGCCGCGGGCGGTGCTGATCGCCGCCCACCACGTGCTGATCGACGGGTGGGGGCTGGCCGTGCTGCTCGACCAGCTGCACGATCAACTGCGCGGCACGGCGGCACCGTTGGGGACGGCCTCGCAGCCGCTCGACGCGCTCGCCACCCAGACGCCGGAGCGGGCCCGCGCGGCGGAGCGGGAGTGGCTGACGCGCCTCGCGGACAACCCCACCGGGGTTCTGGCCCCGTTCGGCGGGTCCCCGGACGGCACCGGGCGCCACCGACTCCAGCACCGCTCGGTGAGCGCCTACCGGCACCTGCGCCACATCGCCCGGCGCCACCTGGTCAGCCCCGAGGTCGTCGTGCTCGCGGCGCTGGCCCACGACGTCGCCGCGCGTACCGGCGAACTCCGCTTCCTCGCCTCGGTGGTGGTCTCCAACCGGGCCCGGGCCGCCGTGCGGGGCAGCATCGGGGTCCGGGCCCTGACCGTCCCGGTGCAGATCGACCTGCGTCCGGGCGCGGCCTTCGGCGAGGTGGTCGCCTCGGTCGCCGCCGCCTCCGCGACGGCCTACCGGTACGGCCACTGGCGGCCTGCCGAACTGGTCGCCGCCCAGGCGCGGACGGACCGTCGCCGCGGGGTCAGGACGGTGCCCACCATCGAGTACAACTGCTACTCCTGGCCGCGCGGTTACCTCGTCCCGGGGTACCTGGTCCCGGGGTACCTCGACCCCCCGGTCCCGGCCCCGGCACCGGCGCCGGTGCCGGTGCCGGGCACCGCGCCGGACGGGTCGGGCGACGGCTGGCTCCGCAGCGCGCCCGACGAGCCCTGCGACACGCTCTACGTCGACCTCGCCCTCGACGCGGGGGCCGTCACCCTCGACGTCACCGTCGGGGACCACCTGCTCGACGCCGGGCAGGCCGCCGCCCTGCCCGTCCGGCTGTGCGCCCTGCTGCGCGCGGCGGCCGACGGCGCCGAGTGCCCCGTCCCGGCGCGCCCGACCGCACCGGCCGCCCCCGGGTGGTGGCGCGCCCCGCAGGGCTGGGTGCGCCCGGCCGCGGTCGCGGCGGTGCTGCGCGACTGCCCCGGGGTGCTCGACGTGACGGTGGCGCCCGGCGGGGAGGTGACGGGGGCGGACGAGGAGCCGCACCTCGTCGCCCGGGCCCGCACCGCCCCCGGCGTCACCCCGGAGGACCTGCACCGCCACGTGCTGGACCACCTCGACGAGGTTCCGGGCCTGCTGGCCCCGGGCCGCTACGTACTCTCCCCGGCCGGGCCCGGCGCCACCACCACGACCCGCGCCGAAGCGCTGCGGGTCCCGCGCCGCCCGCCCGGCACGGCCGCCGAACGGGCGCTGGCCGCCGCCGTCGCCACCGCCGCCGCACCTGGTGGCCCCGGCGGACCAGGCGGACCCGGCAGCCCGGACACCGTGGACCTGAACCGCTGTCTGGCCGACCACGGCGTCACCCTGGTCGCCGTCCCCCGTCTGCTGGCGCTGCTCCGCCGGTCCGGCCTCACCGGGATCGCGTCGGACGAACTGGCCGGAACGGCCTCGCTCGGCCACCTCGCCGCCGCCCTGGAGCCCGCACCGCCCGCACCGCCCGGACTGCCCGCACAGCCCGCACAGCCCGCACCAGCAGCAACACCAGCAGCACCGCCACCACCCCTGCCGCCCCGCGCCCACCGTGCAGGAGGGACCTCACCATGACCGCGCCCCGCAGCACCGCACCGCCCGAGGACCGCCTGGCCCCGTGGGCCTTCGCCGCCTTCGTCGAGGCCAACACCCACGACACGGCGTACCGCCCGCCGGTGGTGGACGGCCCGGTCGGGCCGACCGTCGTCCGCAACGGCCGCGAGCTGGTGAACTTCGCCAGCATCAGCTTCCTCGACCTGGAGCGCCACCTCCCGGTGCGGCGCCACTTCGCCGAGGGGGCGCTGGCCCACGGGCTGAGCACCAGCGGCTCCCGGATGACCCAGGGGATCTGCCGCCCGCACCAGGTGCTGGAGGAGACGATCGCCCGCCACACCGGCAAGGAACGCGCCATCAGTTTCGCCACCGGACTGCTGGCCAACATCGGGTTCGTGCACGCCATGAGCAGTTCCGCGCACTTCGACGACGGGATCGAGGTCCGCAACCACGACACCGTCTTCGTCGTCGACCGGGACGTCCACTGGAGCATCTGGAAGGGCCTCCAGGGGCTCGACTACGGCCGCCACGTGCACGCCTTCCGGCACAACGACGTCGCCGACCTGGCCCGGATCCTGCGCCGGGTCCGCGCCCGCAAGACGGTGGTGATCGCCGAGAGCATCTACTCGGCCGACGGCACCATGGGGCCGATCGTGGAGATCCTCGACGAGTGCGACCGGCACGGCGCCGTCAGCATGATCGACGACGCGAACGGCTTCATGGTCTACGGGCCGGAGCACCGCCCCTACGCCCGGGAGGCGGCCGCGATCCGGGAACGGGCCGACTTCGTCATGGTGTCGCTGTCGAAGGCCATCGGGCTGGAGGGCGGCGCCATCGCCGGTCCGGCGGCGGCCGTCGACGCCTTCGAACTCCTCTCCGGCACCTCGATGTTCACGGCCGCCATCCAGCCGCCGACCGCCCACGCGGCCGACCGCACGATCGCCGCCCTGGCCGCCGATCCCCGGATCGTCGACGACTACCTGGCCCATGCCGCCCGCCTGCGCCGCCGGATGCACGAGGCCGGTACGGCGACGACGCCCACCGAGTCGTACATGCTCTCGGTGCCGATCGGGAACGACGCCGCCGCCCTGCAGATGCGGGAGTGGTTCGTCGAGGACGGCTACCTCGTGCCCGTCTTCTCCTACCCGGCGGTCACCCGCAACCAGGCGCTGCTGCGCCTGTTCCCGCATGCGGGCCACACCGAGGAGCAGGTGGACGGCTTCCTGCGCACCCTCGTCGACTACCGCCGGCGCCTCGGCGTCTGACCGCCCCCTGGCACCCCCGTCACCCTCCGGAGGAACCCGTGACGAACGACCACGACATCCTGGACGCCATCGCCGAGATCATCGAGGAGGTCCTCGGCGTCGACTCCGCCGACGTGAGCGCCGAGACCTCCTTCGCCGACGACCTCGACGTCGACTCCCTGGCCATGATGGAGATCGCGGTGGCGGTCGAGGACCGGTTCGAGGTGAAGATCCCCGACGACCGAGTCAAGGACCTGCGGACGGTCGGCGACGCGGTGGACTACGTCGCCGGGCGCCGGTGAGCGTCCTCGACCGCTTCCGGCTGGACGGCCGCGTCGCCGTGGTCACCGGCGCCTCCTCCGGCCTGGGTGTGGCCTTCGCGACCGCGCTGGCCGAGGCCGGTGCCGACCTCGTGCTCGCCGCCCGGCGCGCCGAACGCCTGGAGGCCGTGCGCGCGACCGTCGAGGCGCTCGGCCGCCGGGCCCTCGCCGTACGGACCGACGTCACCGAACCGGCCGACTGCCGCGCGCTGGTGACCGCCGCCGTACGGGCCTTCGGGCGGCTGGACATCCTCGTCAACAACGCCGGGATCAGCGGCGAACGACCTGCGGAGGAGGAGACCCCGGAGCAGTTCCGCGAGGTAGTCGACACCAACCTCAACGGCGCCTACTGGATGGCCCAGGCCGCCGGCGCGGTGATGCGGCCCGGCAGTGCCGTCGTCAACGTCTCCAGCATCCTGGCCCTGGTCACCGGCGGCCTGCCGCAGGCCGCCTACTCGGCCTCCAAGGCCGGGCTCCTCGGGCTCACCCGCGACCTCGCCCAGCAGTGGACCCCCGGCCGGGGCATCCGGGTCAACGCCCTCGCCCCCGGCCTGTTCCCCTCCCCGATGACCGACGGCTACGCCGAGGGCTACCTGGAGGCGGTGCTGCCCCGGGTGCTCTCCGGCCGCCTCGGGCGGCCCGAGGAACTCGCCGCCGCACTGGTCTTCCTCGTCTCCGACGCGTCGTCCTACGTCACCGGCACCACCCTGACCGTCGACGGCGGTACCCACATCGCCTGACCGTCCCGACCACGGAGGAGCGGAGAGTGACGATCGGCGAGCGCCACGGCCGGCTCGGCCGGTCGCACCTGCGGCGCCTGGTCGTCGGCCAGGGCCTGGCGGCCGTGACCGACGCGCTGTTCATCGTGTGGCTGACCCTCTACGTGCTCGACCTGGCGCAGCCCGGCCTCGCCACCGGGTTCGTCCTGGTGGCGGTGGCCCTGCCCCGGGCGGTGCTGCTGCCGCCCGCCGGAGTACTGGTCGACCGCCTCGGCCCCGACCGGGTGGTGGCCGCCGCCGCCTGGCTCCGGGTCGCCGTGCTGCTCACCCTCGGCGCCCTGGTCACCTTCGCCGCGCCGTCGCTGACCACCGTCGCGCTGCTCGGCGGCCTGCTCGGCGCCGCCGACGCCGCGTACTTCCCCGCGGCGCTGGCGCTGCTGCCCGCCGTCGTGCCGACCGAGCAGCTCGCCCGGGTCAACGGGCTGGTGCAGGGCGCGGAGTCGGGCGGCGACCTGGTCGGCCCGGCGGTGGCCGCCGGCTGCATCGCCGCGGCCGGCTTCCCCGCCACGCTCGGCGGGATCACGGCGATGGCCGCCCTGGCCGCCGCCGCTTTCAGCACCCTCGCCCGGGTGGTCCGACGCACCGGCGACCGCGACGACAAGGGCGACGGCGACGAGCAGCCCGGCAACCTGCGCGCCCTCACCACCGGGCTGGGGTACGCCTGGCGCGAGCCCGTGGTCCGGGGCATGCTCGCGGCCATCGCCCTGATCAACCTCGCGGTCGTCGGCCCCGTCCTGGTGGGCGGCGCCGTCCTCGCCGACCAACGCCTCGGCGGCGCGGGCGCCCTGGGCATCGTGCTCTCCGGCTTCGGCGCCGGCTCGCTGGCCGGCTCCCTGGCGGCCGGCCGGCGACCGCCCGCCCGGCGCGGCCGGACCGTGGTCGGCGGCGTCGCCGCGATCGGCGCGGGCATGGTCGGCCTCGCCGCCGTCACCCAGGTCCTCACCGCGACGGCCGTGGCCTCGCTCATCGGCCTCGGCTCCGGGTTCCTCGGCGTGGTCGTCGTGGCCACCCTCCAGGAACGGGTGCCCGAGCACCTGTTGGGCCGGGTGCTCAGCCTCGTCGTGCTGGCCACGGTGGCCTTCGACCCGTTCTCCTACGTCCTGGCCGGCGCCCTGCTCCCGTACGGCACGACCACCCTGTTCCTGGCCTCCGGCACCGCCGTCCTCACCTGCGCCGCCCTGGTCGCCACCAGCCCGGCGGTCCGCTCCCTGCGCTGACGGCGGCATCCGCGGTCGGGGACGCGGTTCCCCCGCGCGTCCTGACCGTAGACCAGCCCGTTGTTGCCGAAGTTCAGCCACTGCACACCGGCGTCGCTCGCCCCGGTCGGCTGCGCGACCTCCTCGGGACCGCACCTGTACCGGGCGGTGCCCGTCTACTACGGGCTCCACTTCGCCCGCCTCCTCGGCCCCGGGTCAGCCGGTGTGGAGACCCTCCAGGAGAGCGGTCAGATAGCGCTGGGCGGTGTCGGTGCGCGCGACGGCATCGCCCACGCTGCCGTGGACGGTCGCGGCGTAGGCGATGCCGCACATCAGCGGGACCAGGTCGGCGGAGGTCAGGTCGGCCCGCACGACTCCCGCAGCACGGGCCCGGTCGAGCAGCCGCCCACCGACCGACCACAGGGTCCGCTTCAGTTCGGTGGTGTACGGCAAGGCGTCCGTGGGCGCCGCGGTGACCGCGGACAGCGAGGCGTCGGTGACCTGCGCCTCGATGCTGCGGGCCAGGAAGCCGGCCAGGGCGCGCCAGGGATCGTCGTCGTCGTCCAGCGCCTGCTCGCCGTGGGCGACGAGCAGCTCCAGGCTGCGGGTGGCGACGGTCTCCAGGAGCGCCTCGGTGGTCGGGAAGTGCCGGTAGACGGTACCGACGCCCATGCCGACGCGGCGGGCGACGTCGTTGAGCTGCAGGGGCACACCCGCGTCCACCAGATCACGGGCCACGGCGACGATCTGCTCCCAGTTGCGGGCGGCGTCCTTGCGCAGAGGTGGGGTCGTCATCGGAGCAGTCTAACTGGATGGCTCATCCGAATCGATAAACGGATAGCCCATCCACATCTGCTACGGTGAAGCAAGCGGATACGTCATCCGCATATTCGTACAGCTGGAAGGGGTGTGCCATGCGGAGGACAGCGCTGGTCACAGCGGGAACCGCCGGCATCGGCGGGGAGACGGCCCTGGGACTGGCCGCGGCCGGCCTGGCGGTCACCGTGGTCGGCCGCAACGCCGAGCGCGGCGCCCGTGCGGTGGAACGGATCAACGCCACGGCACCGGCGCATCCCGCCCGGTTCGTGGCCGCCGACCTCGCCTCGCTCGACGCGGTCCGCTCACTCGCCGAGCGGATCACCACCGAGGGCCCACTGACCGTCCTGGTCAACAACGTCGGCGCGATGTTCGCGGACCGGCGGGACTCGGTCGACGGGATCGAGGCGAGCTTCGCCCTCAACCACCTCTCGCCGTACCTGCTGACCGAACTGCTGATGCCCTCGCTGCAGTCCGGCGCGCCGAGCCGGATCGTGAACGTGACCTCGGGCGCGGTCGGAGTCGCCAAGCGGACCTTCGACGCCGTCGAGCCGCCCGGCGGGTACTACGGCTTCCACTGGTACGGCCGCGCCAAACTCGCCAACCTCGCCTACACGCTCGACCTGGCCGGCCGACTCGACGGCACGGGCGTCTCGGTCTTCGCCGCAGACCCCGGCGGCGCCGCCACCGACATGACCGACGGCACCCTGCACGACCCCAGGATCGTCTCCCCCGGCCTGCGCCTGCTCTGGCCGCTCGTCCGGCGGAAGTTCGAGCGCTCGACCTCGGGCCCGGCCTCCGTGGCGGCCAAGCCTTCGATCTTCGCCGCGACCGACGCCTCGCTGGCCGGCCGGACCGGCGTCGTCATCGGCCCCCGGGCACAGCCGGTCGCGCCCTTCCCCGCCGCCACCGACCCCCGCACCGCCGAGGCCGTCCACCGCCTCAGCCGACGCCTCGCCCCGCTCACCGCTGGGTGACCGAAACCGGCAGAGCCCAGCCGGGCCCGGGTGCACCGATCCGCGCGACCGCGGGCGCATCCCGAGGAGGAAGGTGGAGGCGGCAGTTCGGCCTCCGCCTCCCGCTTCAGGGGCGGGCTGCGACGGTGCGCGGTGCTTCGCTCGTCCGCGGCGACGTCAGCCGTCGGTCCGGTACAGCTCGGCCTGGCCGTTCGACGCGGTCAGGCCTCCGTCGACGGGGATGTGCACGCCGTTGAGGTACGCGGCGTCGGGGCCGGCGAGGAACGCGACGACGGCGGCCACCTCGGCCGGCTCAGCCGCCCGGCCCATGGGCACGCGGTCGACGAACCGCCCGTGCAGCGGGCTGCCCTCGGCCAGGGCGTCGCGCAGGGCCGGCCTGCTCAGCGTCACACCCGGGTGGACGGCGTTGACCCGGATCTCCCTGCCGTGGTCCAGCGCCATCGAGTTGGTCAGCCCGACCAGCGCGGCCTTGGTCATGTTGTAGGCGGCCTGGTTCCATTCACCGCGCAGCCCGGCCACGGACCCGACGTTGACGATGCAGCCACGCACCGTCCGCAGATGGGGCAGCGCGGCGCGCGAGGCGTGGAAGGCGCCGTCGACGTTGGTGCGCATCATGCTCCGGTAGTCCTCCGGGTCGGTCCGGTCGACCGTGCCCGGGATCGCCGTGCCGGCGTTGTTGACCAGCACGTCCAGGCGTCCGAACCGCTCGGCCACGCCGTTGACGGCCGCGGTGACGGCGGCGAGGTCACGGACGTCCGCGACCCAGGGGTGCATGTCGGCGCCGTCCGGCCCCTGCTGGGCGGTCCGGCGCAGGGTCGCCTCGGTGCGGCCCACGAGCACCACGGTGTATCCGTCGACGGCGAACCGGACCGCGGTCGCGGCTCCGATGCCCGTACCAGCACCGGTGATGACGGCCACCCGGCCGGAATCACGGTGGATCACGTGCTCTCCCCTCGTCCCGGGCGTCCCGTCGGATGCGACCCGCGCCCCTACCGGAAGCCTAGGAGAGCCGACGGCGCCTGGACTTGAACCTCCGTGCCACGCATGTGGAACCTCGGTGCCGGAGAGCCCCGCCGGAGCGACGCGGCCTCGACGGCCACCTGTGGGCAGCCTCGACCCACACCCGGGCCTGCCGGCCCGGGCCAGGGGGCGGGCTGTCCCCTACGCTTGGATCCCGGCGCCGTTCCGACGGAACACCGGCGCCACGACACCAGCGAGGCAGCCCCGATGGCGACGAACGCTCCGCGGACCAGTGGTGCCTTCACCGCGGACGTGACCACGTCGGCCACCCCGGACCAGGGATTCGCCCGCTTCCGGGACGGCTGGGAAGCACAGGTCGGCACCGAGTATCCGGCCCCCCGGTTCACGCCAGGCGCCACCGGTGACTTCCGGATCAGCGCACGCGCGGTCAGGGTGCACGATTCCGTGATCGCGGAGGTGGAGAGCCGGTCCCTGATCGGCACCAACGACGTTCCCGACCACTGCGACGACCTGGTACTGATGCACGTGGTGCGGCACGGCAGTTGGAACTTCACTCGGCGACGCGACGGTGAGATCGCCGTACCGGCAGGAGGCTTCATGGCCCAACGCGCCGGTCCGGTGACGTTCGAGGCAGCGCGGAGCGCGGCGGCGAAAGTGCTGATCCTTCCGGCCGCCGACCTCGGGCCGCTGATCGGCGACCGGCTGATCGCCGCCTCCGCCCACTCCGCCGAGATGCGCTTGCTCCTGGCCCACACGGACGTGGTCCGCCAGAACCTCGCCGACCTCACGGCCTCCGGTGCGCAGTCCGCCCACCGTGCCCTGATCGAACTGGCCGGAGCAGTGCTGCGGCAGCAAGCCGATGCCGCCGAGCCCCAGTTGGCACCCGCCCTGGCCCGCGCGGCCCGGAACCTGGCGGACGCCCGCCTCACCGACCCGGAACTCTCCCCCACGCTGCTCGCGCGCGAACTCAACGTCTCCGTCCGGACGCTGCACCGCGCCTTCGGGGCGACCGACGAGACCGTCGCCGGGTACGTCCGGCGTCGTCGACTCGAACTCGCCCGACGTGAACTCGCCGCGCCACAGGGCCGTCCCGCTGTCTCCGAACTCGCCGCCCGCTGGCAGTTCGCCGACAGCAGCCACTTCATCCGCGCCTTCAAGCGGCAGTACGGCCTGACACCGACCGAGTTCGCCCGAGCAGCGGGGAAGCCGGCCCGCGACGCCGACCCCGGCGAGTTCTCCACGAACGAGAACGGCGGCAGCTGACAGGTGTGCCCCGCTACGACGTGACGGGCTCGGGGCGGTGCGCGTGGTCGATGCTGTCCTCGACCCACGCGCGGAGGGCGTTGAGCGGGATCGCGGCGCTCCGGCCGAGCGGGGTGAGGGAGTACTCGACGTGCAGCGGTACGGCGGGGTAGACGGTGCGGTCGAGGATGCCGTAGTCCTCCAGGCGGCGGAGCGCCTGGGTGAGGACCTTGGGGCTGACCCCCTGGAGCTTGCGCTGGAGTTCGCCGAAGCGCTGCGGGCCGTCCTCGAGGGCGCCGATGGCCAGGGCGGACCACTTGTTGGCCAACAGGTCGAGCAGGCTCCGGCAGGGGCACTGGGCGGCGTAGACGTCGTGGTGCGCGTGCTGGCCGCTGCTGCAGGTGGTCGTCATGCTCACTCTCCTCACCGGGTCACTTCCCAACGGGAAGTAGTAGACCTTGAAGGTAACTATATCCATCGGGATAGCTTCATCGACGTCGAGGGAGGGCCGCCAACGGCCCTCCGCAGAGAGCACTTTCAGGAGATGACGCATGTCCGCAGACATGATGCGCACGGTGGTCCAGGACGCTTTCGGTGGCCCGGAGGTGCTGCGGGTCGAGCGGGTGCCGCGCCCAGCGCCGCTGCCCACCGAGGTGCTGGTGCGGGTGCACGCCGCCGGCATCAATCCGGTGGACTGGAAGACCCGGGCCGGCTCCGGCATGGCCGGCCTGCTCGGCGAGCCGCCGTTCACCCTCGGCTGGGACGTGTCCGGCGTGGTGGAGGAGGTCGGCTTCGGCGTGACCACCCTGAAGGTGGGCGACGAGGTCTACGGCATGCCGTGGTTCCCGCGCGTCGCCAACGGCTACTCCGAGTACGTCACCGCCCCGGCCCGCCAGTGGGCCCGCAAGCCGGCCACGATCGACCACGTGCGCGCCGCCGCCGTGCCGCTCGCCGCGCTGACCGCCTGGCAGGCCGTCGTCGACACCGCCCGCGTCACGGCCGGACAGCGGGTCCTGGTCACCGCCGGGGCCGGCGGGGTCGGCCACTTCGCCGTCCAGTTCGCCCGCCACCTGGGCGCCCACGTGATCGCCACCGCCAGCGCCGCCCGCCACCCCTGGCTCAAGGAGCTCGGCGCGGACGAGACCGTCGACTACACGACCACCCGCTTCGAGGAGGTCGTCGGCGACGTCGACGTCGTCATCGAGCTGGTGGGCGACGCCCACGACGACAGCAGCACCCGTTCCCTGAAGGTCCTGCGCCCCGGCGGCCTGCTGGTCACCGTCCCGGCCGGCGTCTCCCCGGAGCTGGCCGTCGCGGCCGAGGTCGCGGGCGTGCGCGTCACCCCGTTCCTGGTCGAGCCGGACGGCGCCGCGCTGACGGAGATCGCCGGGCTGATCGACGCCGGCGAGGTGACCGTCGAGGTCGAGGCCACCTACCCGCTGGAACGTGTCGCCGAGGCCCACACCCGCGGCGAGGCCGGCCGCACCCGCGGCAAGCTCGTCCTGACCGTCACCGACTGACCTTCCCCGCACCGAAGTTGGAGTGAGACCGTGTACTACGAGATCCGCCGCTACCAGGCCCGGCCCGGGCGCCGGGACGAGTGGGTGCGCTACATGGAGGACGTGGTCATCCCGTTCCAGGCCTCCCTGGGCATGGATGTGACCGCCTCCTTCACCGACGACGAGGACGAGGACGGCTACGTCTGGATCCGGCGCTTCGAGGACGAGGCCCACGCCGAGGCCGCCCACGCGGCGGTGTACGGCAGCGAGCGCTGGACGGAGGAGATCGGCCCGGTGGTCCACGGCCTGCTGATCACCGAGAAGTCCGTCGTCACCCGCGTCACCCCCACCCCGGCCTCACCGCTGCGCTGACCGGGCCGCGATCACCGGGCCACCGACCCACCGGCCTACCGGCCTACCGCTCCACCGGCCCACTGGCCCACTGGCCCACTGGCCGACCGCTCGGCACCACCTGGAGACTGTTCATGACCACTGACCTGCTGCAGAAGTCGGCCCCGACCGGCTCAATCACGCAGGCGGCCGCCGGCGCGCTCATCGCGGCCGTGCACGCGGCCGCCGCCCGGATCGGCTTCACGGCGGCCGTCGCCGTCACCGACCAGGGCGGCCACCTGCTGGCCTTCGACCGCGCCGACGGCGCGCCGTTCCTCACCGCCGAGGTCGCCCTCGACAAGGCCTGGACCGCGGCCTCGTTCCACACCCCGACCCACGTGTGGAACGGCTACCTGGCCGACCCGCAGGTCGCACCGCTGGCCGGCCACCCGCGCCTGATGGCGGTCGGCGGCGGCTACCCGATCACCGACGACGGCCGGTGCGTCGGGGGCCTGGGGGTCTCCGGCGGCAGCTACCAGCAGGACCAGCAGGCCGCCGAGGAGGCGCTGAGCGCCCTCGGGTTCGAACTGCCCGTCTGACGTGCCGCCGCCCGGCGGCACTCCCCCGCCCCCACGCGCAACTCCGCCTGCCCGCACAGAGGTTCGCGACGTGATCAGCACACCGATACCGACCCCCACCCCAACCGGGAACCGGCCGCGACGCGGCAGCCCCCGGCTGCACCCGGCAACCGAGAACGGAGGCCCCGGGGCGCTGGCCGCGGCCGGATCATCCGTGCCAGGATCGACGGCATGGCCACCAGGGCACCGCGCACCCGTTCCACCTACCACCACGGTGAGCTGCGGGCCGCACTCGTCACGGCCGGGGCCGAACTGGCCCGCCGGGGCGGGCCGGAGGCCGTGGTGCTCCGGGAGGTCACCCGGATCGTCGGGGTGTCGCCCAACGCGGTGTACACCCACTTCGGCACGCTGGCCGAGCTGAAGGCCGCCGTCTCCCAGCACGCACTGCGCGACATGGCCGCCGCGATGACCGCCGAACTCGCCGGGGTGACCGAGCCCGCCGACCGGCAGGTGGCCGCCGCCAAGCACCTGCGCGACGTCGGGCGCGCGTACGTGCACTTCGCGCTCGCCGAACCGGGCCTGTTCCGGATGGCGATGGACGGCAACCCCGCCGGAGTCGGCACCCCGGGCCACGAGGAGGACCGGCCGGACCCCGACGCCGACCACCGCCCGAAGCCCGATGCCCTGCTGCTGGCCGCACTGCGACGCCTCACCGCGGTCGGGCGCCTGCCCGCCGAGGACACCGACGCGGCGGTCATGGCCAGTTGGGCCACCGTGCACGGCCTGGCCTCGATCCTGCTCGACCTGCAGCCGCACCGCTCCCCCGCCGAGCGCGAGGCGGCCATCGACGCCGGGCTGCACTACCTGCTGCAGGGGCTGACCCGGGAGGATTGACCGACGCGCCCGCCGTGCCGGTCGGCGCCGGCCGCACCGGGGAGTCCCCCGGCCAAACGGTCGACACCGCGTCGTCCGGTCAGAACCCGGGCTTCCAGTCCTGGTAACCACCGTAGTAGCAGCGCGAGTTGATGAACGGCAGGTTCTGCGGCTGGTTGGCGTCCAGGCATGCCTGGACGGCCTGGTTCCGGAAGTTGACCGCCAGGTTGCCGTCCGGGCGGACCATCGAGCTCGTCTGCCACTGCTGCCACCTGTCGCCGAACACACAGGTCGACACGTAGAGCGCCCCCGTCGACCCGTTCCAGCTGCCCGGCGGGATGTCGAGGCACAGGCTGGTCTGGTCGTTGACGACCGTCACGGCGCCGTCGGCGCCGGCCGATTCGAGCCGCCAGCGCTGCCAGTTGTCGCCGGTCACGCAGGGCGAGGTGTAGACGCTGGTGCTGCCCGGCTTGATGTCGAGGCAGTTGCCCTGCGCCCAGCTGCGCAGGATCCCGTCGTAGCCGGCGGCGTGTGCCGGGCTGCCGGCCACCAGCGTGGCGGCGAGGGCCGCCACCGCGACGGCTCCCGCCGCGGCCGCCCGGCGGGTGCGGCGGAGCGGGGACTCGATGTTCTGAACGGCGGACATGACCGTGACCACCCCGATCTGTGGGTATGCGGAGAGCCGGTGCTGCGATGCCCGGTCGGGACCTGCGGTGCGTCGGCCCCCGCGCGACGATGTCGGTGACTCCGAGTCAATCCAGCTGGTGCCGACGGGTCAAGCACCCACCAGGGGCGTAAGCCTTCGGCAAGACCGAGCAGCTACCCGGCCCGACCCGCTTCCGGGCGAGACTGCCGCCCGGCTCCTGGGATGACGGCCCGTCCGCCGGGCACGCTCGGTCACGTGGTAGCGGCGAATCCGGCTGCCCGTCAGGCCTGGAGGTAGGCGAGCACGGCGAGCACTCTGCGGTTGTCCTGCTCGGACTGCTCCAGGCCGAGTTTGGTGAAGATGTTGTTGCTGTGCTTGCTGACGGCCTTCTCCGAGATGAACATGCGGGCGGCGATGGCCGCGTTGGTGCGCCCTTCGGACATCAGCGCGAGCACCTCGCGCTCACGCGGGGTCAGGGCCCGGAGCGGCGGGTCGGCGGAGCGGTGGTCGAGCAGTGCGGTCACCACGTCCGGGTCCATCACGGTGCCGCCGGCGGCGACCTGGCGGACCGCGCCGATGAACTGGTCGACCTCCATCACCCGGTCCTTCAGCAGGTAGCCGACCGCACCGGCCCGGTCGGAGAGCAGTTCCCGGGCGTAGAGCTGCTCGACGTACTGGGACAGCACCAGGACGGGCAGGCCGGGGACGCGTCGGCGGGCCTCGATCGCGGCGCGCAGGCCCTCGTCGGTGAAGGTGGGCGGCAGCCGGACGTCGACCACGGCGATGTCCGGGTGGTGCTCGGTCAGGGCGCGGCGCAGCGAGGGGGCGTCCCGGACAGCCTCCAGGACTTCGCAGCCGTAGGCCTGGAAGATGCGCACCAGACCGTCCCGGAGGAGGGCGAGGTCTTCGGCTATGACCACACGCATGGCAGCGACATCCTCACTTCGGTCGGGCCGCCGTCGGGGCTGTCGAGGGTCAGGATGCCGTCGAAGGCCGCGAGGCGGCGGGCGACGCCGTGCAGTCCGCCGCCGTCGTCGATCCTCGCACCTCCGTGGCCGTCGTCGGCCACCGTGATCATCAGCTCGCCGGTGGTCCGGACGGGCGGGTGGGCGAACTCGACGCCGATCCGGATCCGACTGGCCCCGGCGTGTTTGATCGCGTTGGCCAGGGCTTCGGCGATGACGAAGTAGGCAGCCGACTCCACCGGGGCGGGCAGTCTTCCCGGCAGCCGGATCGCGACCTCGGTGGGTACCGGATTGGCCAGCGCCAGGGCCTGGACCGCGCCGTCCAGGCCGCGGTCGGCCAGCACCGGCGGGTGGATGCCGCGTACCAGGTCGCGCAGTTCCGCCAGCGCGTCGGCGGTCGAGGCGCGGGCCTCGGCGAGCAGCCTGCGGACCGTCTCGGGATCGTCCGCGAAGCGGTCGGCCAGGCCCAGACTCATCCCGAGGGAGACCAGCCGGGCCTGGGCGCCGTCGTGCAGATCCCGTTCGATCCGCCGCAGCTCGCTCGCCCCGGCGTCCACGACATCGGCCCTGGAATCAGTCAACTCATCCACTCGTGCCAGCAGTTCGGCCTTGCCGGTCGGGGCCAGCAGGGCGTGCGCCACGTGGGCGTTGAGCTTCGCCAGCCATTCGCCGGAGAGGTACCAGGCGGCAAGGAGGAGCGGCCCTGCCAGGGCGACCAGAAGCGTCTGGCCGAGCCCGTGCACGGCGAAGAACCCGAACGGCTCGCGGAACACCTCCGACGGCGTCACCGCTACCAGCAGCGGGTAGCCGCTGTAGAACAGCCCGGCCAGGAAGAGGATCAGCGACAATCCGGAAGTGAACCAGCAGGACACCGAGTTGACGAGCAGCCAGGCGCAGTCGCGCCAGCTCGCGGGATCGCGCAGCACCGCCTGCAGCTGGGTCAGCCGGTTCCCGGGCGGGGTCGGCAGGTAGGGGCGGGCGATCGGCGCCCCGAGCCGCCGGGCGGCCCACTGCCGGTGCCGGTCGGCGAACCGGCGCACCGCGACGGCGCAGAGCAGGGTCATCGGCAGCCCGAGCCCGAACGGGACCAGTACCACCGCCGCGATCCACAGGCAGCACAGGACGGCGCCGACCGTCGAGGCGAGCGACAACAGCAGGGCGTGGCCCAGCAGTGCGAGGCGACCGGCCGTGCCCGGGTGTGCGACCGTACACGCCTGGCCCGATCCGGCCATCACGGCCACCTCCTTCTCTCTCGCCTCCAGCCTGGCCGATCATCCCCGCCCCGCACACGGGGGTTTCCCCCCGACCCCGGTGGGGTTTTCTCCACCCCCGGACGACTCCCCAGCACCCGTGTGCTTCGCACCTGCTGCCAGCAGGCTCGTTGTCGTACCCGAACAGCTCTCGCCGAACGAGGAGCACACCGCGATGACTGCCCACCCGACCACGCCGCGCCGATACCGCACCCTGGCCCTGGCCCTCACCGCCGCGCTCGGGGTCACGCTCGGCGCCTGCGCGGCTGCCACGGCGACGCCCACCCGCAGCCCACTGGCCGATCTCGCCCGGCGCGCCGTCGACGCCGGCGTTCCGGGCGTGATCGTCCGTGTCGACGACGGCCACCACCCGCTCACGATCGCCGATCAGGCCTCCTGGTCCACGGCCGACCACCGTCTCGCGGCGGGTGACGAGTTCCGGATGGGCTCCAACACCAAGACCATGGTCGCCACGCTCGTCCTCCAGCTGGTCGCCGAACACCGCCTCGCCCTCACCGACCCGGTCGAGCGGTGGCTGCCCGGCCTCGTCCCCCACGGGTCGGCGATCACCGTGAGGATGCTGCTCAACCACACCAGCGGCCTGGCCAACTATCTCTACGCCCCCGCCGTCCTGGCCGCCTTCACCGGCCAGGACGCCCACCGGTGGACGCCCGAGGAGCTGCTCGCCGCCGGCACCGCCCAGCCCGCGCTGTTCGCGCCCGGCACCCGGTTCTCGTACAGCAACACCAACTACATCGCCCTCGGCCTGATCCTCCAGAAGGCCACCGGCCAGAGCCTCGGGGACCTGATCCAGCAGCGCATCGCCCGCCCGCTCGGCCTGCACGGCACCTACCTGCCCACCACCGACACGGCCGGCCCGCACCTCGCGCACGGCTACGAACCCGATGCCGCCCACCTCGCCCCGCTGCTGCCCCAGGGCACCCCGCCCGGGACGTCGTTCGCGGGCCCGCACCGCGGCCCCGCCGACGTGGACACCACAGTCGTCAACCAGAGCACCCTCTGGGCCGCCGGCGGCATCGTCTCCACCGCCGAGGACTGGGCCCGCTTCGACAGGGCCCTGCTCTCGGGCACGTTGCTCCCTTCCGCCCAACTCGCCGAGATGCGCACCACCGTCCCCGAGGACCCGGGCACCCCGAACGGAGACGGCTACGGCCTGGGCCTGCGCAAGGTCGTCCTCCCCTGCGGAACGGTGTGGGGCCACGACGGCCAGGCGGCCGGCTACTCCAGCGAGACCTACACGGATGACAGCGGCACGCGCACGGTCTCCGTGCTCACCTCGACCGTCTTCGACCTGGCCCGTCCGCAGGCGGCCGCCGCCCATCAGGCCCTGGTCGACGCGGCCGTCTGCGCCATGTTCGACAAGCCCCTCCCCGCCGCCTCGTCGCCGTCGGCCCGCTGAGCCGGGCGACCGTCGCACCCACCGGCGGCCGGGTGTGATCCGGTCCCGGGGGCGCGGGGCAGCCCGGTCAGCCCGCGCCCAGCGTCGAGACGATCGTGTCGCGGAGCCAGCGGTGCGCGGCGTCGTCGTCCAGGCGCGGGTGCCAGGACATCGCATAGCTCATCGAGCCGATCTCCTCCGGCGCCGGCAGGACGGTGGTGACGCCCGGAACCGCCTGCCGGACCGCGAATTCGGTCGGCAGCGTCGCCACCAGCGAGGTGCCCGGGACCGCGGCTGCGGCCGCCGCGTGGTACGGAACGGTCACGCTGGCCCGTCTCGGGCGGCCCAGCGCTTCGAGGCGCCGGTCGACATGCCCCTGCCGTCCGTCCGTGACGTCCACGACGGTGTGGAGGCAGTCGAGGTAGTCCGCCAGCGACAGGGCCGGGCGCTGGGCGAGCGGGTGGTGACTGGAGATCAGGCAGGAGTAGCCCTCCTCGAACAGCACGCGCGAGCGCAGCGGCGGTGGCGTTGTACCGCCGTGGATCAGCAGGTCCACCAGGCCGTGTTCGGCATCGGCGAAGACAGCGTGGTGCCAGCGGGAGAAGAGCACCGTCGAGCCGGGCGACTGCTCAAGGAGGCGCCCGAGCAGTGCCCCGCTGAGCACCGCGACGGTGTAGTCGGTTCCGGCGAGCCGGAAGGCCCGGGCAGCGGTCGCGGGGTCGAAGGCCTCGCCGGAGAAGACGTGTTCGAGGCGCGGGAGCGCCTGTTGCAACTCGCTCCGGATGCGCTCGGCGCGCGGGGTGAGCCGGTACCCGCCCGGCCCGCGCACCAGCAACTCGTCGCCGAGGGTGGCGCGCAGGCGCTGCAGTGCCCGGCTCATGGAGGGCTGGCTGGTGTGCAGCCGCTCGGCTGCCCGGGAGACGTGCCGTTCTTCGAGCAGCGCGTGCAGCGGGGCCAGCAGGTTCAGATCGACCGACTCTATGCGTGGCACGCATAGAGCGTATGCGGGATATGGCATTGCCGCATAGCTCCAGGTCGGAGGAGGCTTCTCGCATGAGCAGAGAACAGCGCGACGCGCTCGACACCATGTTTCGTACCGGCCCGCTGGACATCGGCGGCGACCACCTGGAGCAGCGCGAGGTCTTCACCCGCATGCTCACCTCCCGCCCGCTGCCCGAGGACGTCGTCCTCACCCCTGGCAGCCTCGGCGGCGTCCCCGTCCTGGAGATCACCATCGACGGCACCGTCCCGATCGGCACACTGCTCTGGTTCCACGGCGGCTTCCACGTGCTCGGCTCGGCCCGAACCTCGGCCGCCCTGGCCTCGAACGTCGCCCGGCGAACCGGCCGACGGGTCGTCTCGGTCGACTACCGGCTCGCGCCCGAGCACCCCCATCCGGCCGCGCTGGACGACGCCCTGGCCGCCTACCGCGCGCTGCTGGACGAGACGGGCGCGGACTCGGCCGGCGTCGCCGTGGTCGGCGAGTCCGCCGGTGCGGGCCTGGCCGTCGCCATGCTGGTCGCCGCCCGCGCCCAGCACCTGCCGATGCCCTCGGCCGGCGTCCTGTTCTCGCCGTACGCCGACCTGACGCTCAGTGGGACGAGCATGGCGACCAAGCGGGCGGCCGACCCGTCCTTCACACCCGAGGCCATCGCGGTGCGGGCCAGGGACTACGTGGGAACCGGCGACCCGTCGGATCCGCTGGTCAGCCCGGTCTTCGCCGACCTCCGTGGCCTCCCGCCGCTGCTGATCCAGGTCGGCTCGAACGAACTGCTGCTCGACGACGCGCTCCGACTGGCGGCACGCGCCGCGACGGACGACGTCCTGGTCCGCCTGGAGGTCACGCCCGGCGTCCCGCACGTCTTCCAGGCCTTCGCCGCGGTGCTGGAGGAGGGCGAGGCCGCGCTGCGGCGGGTGACGGACTTCCTGGCCACCCCCTTCGCCTCCGGAGGCTCCCGGTGAGCACGACGATGCGTGCGGTGCGGTTCGACGGCTACGGCCCCGATCTGCCCGACGGGTCGGCGGCGTACCGAGTGGTCGAACCGCCGATCGCCGCCAGGTTCCCTTTGGCCGAGGTCCGGCGCGCCTTCGAACCCGTCGAAACCCTTCACACCCACGGAAAGGTGGTCCCGCTGCCATGACCCCCACCACCACCCGCTGGTCCTCGGGCCGGGCCGAGGACCGGTTCACCGTCGAGGACCCCGCCACCGGCGACGTGATCACCACCGTCCAGGGCGGAGGCGTCCCCGAGACCGACGCCGCCGTGCGGGCCGCCCACCGCGCCTTCACCCAGGACTGGCGGTGGCGTCCCGCCGCCGAGCGTGCCGCCCTGCTGCTGCGCGGCGCCGACGTCCTGGAAGCACACGCCGACGAGCTCGCCGAGCTGGTGTCGCGGGAGAACGGCAAGCCGGTCGCCGACGCCCGGTTGCACGACGTCGGGTTCCTGGTCGGGGTGTTCCGGTTCTTCGGGTCGCTGGCCGACAAACTGCCGGGCGAGTTCTACGAATCCGGGCCCGTCTACACTTCCACGGTGCGCGAGCCGCTGGGCGTCGTCGCGGGGATCATCCCGTTCAACTGGCCGCCGATCCACACCGGCGGGAAGATCGCCCCGGCCCTCGCGGCGGGCAACACCGTCGTCCTCAAGCCCGGCGAGCAGGCACCGCTGACGGTGCTGCGGATCGTGGAGCTGCTGAACACCGTACTGCCGGCGGACGTCCTGCACGTCGTCCCGGGCACCGGCCCGGTCGCCGGGCGGGCCCTGGTCGCCCACCCGCTGGTGCGGATGGTCTCGTTCACCGGCTCGACCACCACCGGCCGAGCGGTCGCGCACGCGGCCGCCGAACGCCTCGCCCCGACCCTGCTGGAGCTCGGCGGGAAGAACGCCTTCCTCGTCCTGGCCGACGCCGACCTGGACCTCGCCGCCCGCGACGCGCTCGACGGCGCCTTCTACAACAAGGGCGAGGCCTGCACGGCGGCCTCCCGGATCCTGGTGCACCGCGACGTCCACGACGTGTTCGTCGAGCGCCTCGCCACCGGCGTCCGCGCACTGCGCACCGGGCACGGCGCGGACCCGGCCACCCACGTCGGGCCCCTGGTCTCGCGGGCGCAGCAGCAGCGGGTACTCGACCGCCTCCGCCTCGGCCTGGCCGAGGGCGCCACCATCGCGGCCCAGGGCGACCTGCCGGCCGACCCCGCACTGGAGCGGGGCTTCTTCGTCCCGCCGACCCTGTTCACCGCGGTCACCCGGACCATGCGAATCGCGACCGAGGAGGTCTTCGGCCCGGTCGCCACGGTCACCGTGTTCGCCTCCGAGGACGAAGCCGTCGAGATCGCCAACGAGTCGGACTACGGCCTGCTGGCCGGCGTCTACAGCCGCGACAGCGCGACCGCGTTCCGGGTCGCCCGGCGACTGGAGGTCGGGATGGTGCTGGTCAACAACTACTTCCGCGGCCTGCTCGGCACCCCCTTCGGCGGCACCAAACACAGCGGCTACGGACGCGAGCACGCCATCGACACCCTCCGCGAGTTCACCTACCAGAAGTCGGTACGCTTCCCCACCGGGCTCGCCACCGTACCGACCTGGCGCGCCGTCACCGAAGTCCACGGGTGATCACACGCTGATGCCGACCGCGTCGTGGGCGTCCTGGATCGCGGACGCGGTCACCGCCTCGGCCGGCAGGCCCTCGATCCGGCCTTCGTCACCGAACAGCACCTCGCTCTTGTCCGTGAAGTGCCGGTAGAACGTGCGGTCGGTCACGCCCGCGCGCTCGGCGATGGCCGCGGTGGTCGTCGCGGCGCAGCCGCGCTCCGAGAACAGGTCGAGCGCGGCGCCCTGGAGTCTCGTACGGCTTCCCGGTTCCCAACGGCTCATTCTTCGACACTGCCAGTGATGACAGATTCTGACGTCAAGTGCTAGCGTCCGCGATGTCAGGAACTGACATCACTCAGGGAGGCAGCCATGCCCCGTCCCGAAGTCGAGGCACTCCTCGCCTACCTCGCCGCCCTCGACACGCCCGGCCTCGAGGAGCTGACCCCCGAGCAGGCACGCGCCGGCCTGCGCGAGCAGGTCAAGGCCGCCGACCGGCCCGTCGGCGAGATCGCCGTCCAGCGGGCACTGACCATACCGACCCGCTCCGGAGCGATCGCCGGACTCCTGCTCGACCCGCGAGGGGCGCGCGAGGCCGGACCGGTCGTCGTCTGGTACCACGGCGGCGGGTTCGTCACCGGTGACCTGGAGACGCATCGCGCGTTCGCCGCCGAGGCAGCCAGGCTCCTCGACCTGCCGGTCGTGCTCGTCGACTACCGGCTCGCCCCGGAAGCGCCGTTCCCCGCGGCCGTGGAGGACGCCGAGGACGCCGCCCGCTGGATCGCCACCCGCCCCGCGGAACTCGGCTGCCACGCCGACGCCCTGGTGCTCTGCGGCGACAGCGCCGGCGGGACCCTCACGATCGTGACGGCGATGGCGCTGCGCGACGCCCCGGCCGGCCTGCCGGTCCGGGCGCACATGGCCGTCTACCCGGCCACCGACCTCACCCGCCGCTACCCCTCCGAGGACGAGTTCGCCGGAGGGCGGCTGCTCACCGAAGCCGGACGACGCTGGTACTACGACCACTACCGCCCCGACCGCCGCGACCGGCGCGCCTCCCCGCTGCTCGGCGACCTCACCGGCCTGCCGCCCGCCGTCGTGGTCACCGCCGGCGAGGACCCGGTCCGCGACGAGGGCCGCGCCTACGCGGCAGCCCTGGTCACGGCAGGCGTGCCGACCACTTTCCTCGAAGCCGCCGGGCACGTCCACGCCTTCGTGCTGCTGCGCCGCGCCGTCCCCTCCACCCAGGACGACCTGGCACGGGCGTTCTCAGCCCTGTCCACCGCCCTTGACGCCCGGCCCGACCGCAGCGCGGGCCACGACGACCGTTCGCCAGGGGAGGAGGCACGATGAACGACAGCATCCAACACGTGACCGACACCGACGTCCTTGTCATCGGCGGCGGGCCGGTCGGCCTGGTGAGCTCCCTGCTGCTCTCCGGTCGACCGTGCGGAGCAGGAGTCGCCCCCGCCGTACTTCACGCCCCTGCGGCGGTCATGCGGCCGACCGCCCTGACGACCTGCCGCCGGGGCGCCAGTCGGGCGAGGACGGCCAGCACCCGGTTCATCCGCCCGGCGATGACGCTCGGCGGCGGGTTCCCCCGGTCCAGGGCGGCCAGCGCGGTGCGGACGACGTCCACGGGCGCGGCGAGCCTTGTGCCGCCGGCGGCCCGCTCGGTGCCGACGACCTCGAAGAACTCGGTCCGGGTCGCGCCGGGGGACAGCGCCAGCACCCGCAGCCCGGTGCCGCGCGACTCCTCCCACAGCGCTTCGGTGAGGCTCAGCACGAACGCCTTGGTCGCGCCGTAGACCGCCATCCGCGGGTTGGGCTGGTAGGCGGCCATGCTGGCCACGTTGACCAGCACCCCGCATCCCGCCGCGCGCAACCGCCCGATGAACGCCCGGCTGATGTCCGCCACCGCGGTCACGTCGACGGCGATCTCCTGGCGTAGCCGCGCCGGATCGGCCTCGTGGAACGGGCCGAAGGTGGCGAATCCGGCGTTGTTGACCACGCTGGTGACGTCCAGGCCGAGCCGGTCCACCTGGTCGGCCAGTGTCTGCCCGGCGTGGGCGTCGGCCAGGTCCGCCGCCAGGACGTGGACCCGGACGCGGTGGCGGTCGCGCAGTTCGGCGGCCAGGGCCTCCAGGCGGTCCCGGCGACGGGCGACCAGGACCAGGTCGGCGCCGCGGGCGGCGAGTTGGCGGGCGAACTCGGCGCCGAGGCCGGCACTGGCGCCGGTGATCAGTGCGGTCCGGCCGTGGTAGTCGACGGCTGTCATGACAGGCTCCCTCGTGTGCAGTCACTGCCTACCTGGCAGTTAATGCCAGGTAGGCGGTCACTGTCCAGAGGCGGGTAGTCTGGACTCCCATGACGACCTTGTGGGACCGCTCACGACAGGCCGCCGTCCAGGAGATCCTCGACACGGCGCTCCGGCTGTTCGCCGAACAGGGCTACGAGCAGACGACCATCGCGCAGATCGCCCGGGAGGCGGGCATCTCCCAGCGGTCCCTGTTCCGCTACTTCGGGACCAAGGAGGACCTGGTCTGCGGGGACCAGGACGCGCTCGGCGAACTCCTGCGGCAGACCGTCGAGGGGCAGCCGGCCGAGGTGGACGCCTGGGACGCGCTGCGGGCCGGGTTCCAGACCGTCCTGACCGCCAACCACACCCCTGAGCGGGCGCTCGAACTGTGCCGCCTGATCTTCCGCACTCCGTCGCTGCGCGCCCGCTCCATCGAGAAGCGGCTGAACTGGCAGGCCCAGCTCGTCCCGGCCGTCCAGGCCCGACTGGGCGCCGCCCCCGATCAGGCGCCGGACCCGCGCGCCAGGGCGATCGTCGCGACGGTCTTCGCCTGCGTCGACACGGCGACCGAACTCTGGGCCGAACACGAGGGCCGACTCGACCTGGCCGAGCTCTACGACCAGTGCCTCACCGCGGTCCGAACCGACGGCCGGTGAAGGCGGCGCTGCCGGGCAACACGCGGTGCGCTCAGCGGCAACCGGCCCGGCGCGAGCGGCCCTAGCGTGTCGTGCACCGCAGCCGCACCGACCGTCGGCCGCACGCTGCACGCAAGAGAAAGTGAGCACCATCCATGCCGTTCATCACCGTCGGCCAGGAGAACTCCGCACCCGTCGAGCTGTACTACGAGGACCAGGGCTCCGGGCAGCCGGTCGTCCTCATCCACGGGTTCCCGCTCGACGGGCACTCCTGGGAGCGGCAGAGCGCCGCGCTGCTCGCCGCCGGCCACCGGGTGATCACCTACGACCGCCGGGGCTTCGGCCGGTCCTCGCAGCCCACGACCGGCTACGACTACGACACCTTCGCCGCCGACCTCAAGACCGTGCTGGACACCCTCGACCTGCGCGAGGTCGTCCTGGTCGGCTTCTCGATGGGCACCGGCGAGGTCGCCCGCTACGTGTCCGCGTACGGTTCCGCGCGCATCGCCAAGGTCGCGTTCCTGGGCTCGCTGGAGCCGTGCCTGCTCAAGACCGCCGACAACCCGGACGGCGCCGCCCCGCAGGAGTTCTTCGACGGCATCGTCGCGGCCGTGAAGGCCGACCGCTACGCCTACTTCACCGCCTTCTTCCGGGACTTCTACAACCTGGACGAGAACCTCGGGACCAGGATCAGCGAGGAGGCCGTCCGCAACAGCTGGAACACCGCGGCCGCCAGCGGCTCCCACGCCTCCGCCGCCGCGCCGACCACCTGGTACACCGACTTCCGCGCGGACATCCCGCGCATCGACGTGCCGGCCCTGATCGTGCACGGCACCGCCGACCGCATCCTGCCGATCGACAGCACCGGCCGGCCGTTCCACCGCGCCCTGCCCTCCGCCGAGTACGTGGAGATCGAGGGCGCTCCGCACGGCCTGCTGTGGACCCACGCCGAGGAGGTCAACGAGGCACTGCTGGCCTTCCTCGCGAAGTGACCGCACGGCCGGTCCCGGCCCCGGGCCCCGGTCCCTCCCCGTCCCACCGGACGGCGGAGGGGCCGGGGCCCCGGCCGTTCCGGGGCCCGTACGGAACCGTTCCGGGGACAGCGGTGCGCGGACGGAACGGAGGCGGTGCACTGTGCGCAAACTCCTTGCCCTGCAACGGATCTAACGTTCTGTCATGTGATCGGGAACGCCGGGCCAACGCCCGGCCCGCCCGGCCGCCGCCCTCCGCCGCCCGCCCCCGGGCGGCCACCCCAACCCCTGTGACAGGAGGCCTCCGAGGTGCCTGCAATGCCGGTCGGCGGGCTGACGCCCCGCTCCGTCGAGGACGCCGCCGACGTCGTCGTCCGCAACGCCAGGATCCACACCGGCGACGCCCGCCGCCCCCGGGCCGGCGCCCTCGCCGTCCGCGACGGCGTGATCACCGTCGTCGGGGAGGACGCGGACGTCGCCCCGGTCATCGGCCCGTCCACCACCGTGGTCGACGCGCTCGGCCGACGCGTGGTGCCCGGCCTCAACGACGCGCACCTGCACGTGATCCGGGGCGGCCTCAACTACGTGCTGGAGCTGCGCTGGGACGGCGTGCGGTCGCTGCGCCAGGCGCTCGCGATGCTCCGGGAGCAGGCCGCCCGCACCCCGAAGGGGCAGTGGGTGCGCGTCGTGGGCGGCTGGTCCGCCGAGCAGTTCGCCGAGCGGCGGCTGCCGACCCCCGCCGAGCTGAACGAGGCCGCGCCGGACACCCCGGTGTTCGTGCTGCACCTCTACCAGTCGGCGGTGCTCAACCGCGCCGCGCTCAAGGCCGCCGGCTTCACCGCGCGCACCCCGGACCCGAAGGGCGGCCAGATCGTCCGGGGTCGCGGCGGCGAGCCCAACGGCATGCTGCTGGCCGCCCCGAGCGCCCTGATCCTCTACTCGACGCTCGCCAAGGCCCCGGCCCTGGAGGGCGAGGACCGCCGCACCTCCACCCGGCACTTCCTGCGCGAGCTGAACCGCTTCGGGCTGACCTCCGCGATCGACGCCGCCGGCGGCTTCCAGAACTTCCCCGAGAACTACGGCACGGTGACCGAACTCGCCCGGGACGGACAGCTCTCGCTGCGGATCGCCTACCACCTGTTCCCGCAGACCGCCGGCCAGGAGCTCGACGACCTCACCCGCTGGATCGGGACCGTCCGGCCCGGGGACGGCGATGCGTGGCTGCGGCTGAACGGCGCCGGCGAGAACCTCACCTGGGCCGCCGCCGACTTCGAGAACTTCGCCGAGCCGCGCCCGGAACTCGGTTACTACGAGGGCGAGTTCGAGCAGGCCGTCCGGCTGCTCATGGAACACGGCTGGGGCTTCCGGCTGCACGCGACCTACGACGAGACGATCCGGCGTGACCTCGCGGTCTTCGAGAAGCTCGCCGCGGAGGGGCTGTTCCCCGCCGGCAACCGGTGGCTCTTCGACCACGCGGAGACCGTCTCCCCGGACAGCCTCGACCGGATCGCGGCGCTCGGCGGCTCGCTGTCCGTCCAGAACCGGCTCTCCTTCCAGGGCGAGGTGTTCGAGCGCCGCTACGGCCCCGGCGCCGCCGCCGAGGCCCCGCCGATCCGCGCGATGCTGGACCGCGGCCTGACGGTGGCCGCCGGGACGGACGCCACCCGGGTCTCCTCGTACAACCCGTGGGTCGCCCTGCACTGGCTGGTCTCCGGCCGCACGGTCGGCGGCCGGGCGCTGCGGCCGGCGCAGAACCGGGTCGACCGCGCGACCGCCCTCGCGATGTACACCACGGCGGGCGCCGCGCTCACCGGCGAGCAGGACGTCAAGGGCGTGCTGCGGCACGGCTGTTACGGCGACCTGGCGGTCCTGACCGACGACTACTTCACCGTGCCCGAGCAGGACATCCCGCACATCGAGTCCGTGCTGACCGTCGTCGGCGGCCGGATCGTCCACGCCGCGGCCGAGTACGAGGGCCTGGACGAGGAACTCCCGCCGGTCAGCCCGGCCTGGAGCCCGGTGGCCCGCTTCGGCGGCTACCAGGCCTCCGGCGCGGGCGCCCGCCAGGCGGAACTGCTCGGACAGGTCGTCGCCGAGTCGGAGCTGCACCGCCACTGGCGCGTCGAACGCGGCCTGACGGCCGAACGGCAGCAGCCCTTCGACCCCTGCTTCGTGCTCTGACCGCACCGCCCCCCGAACCTCCGCCACGGACCACCGTGCGCAGGACCTCCCGAAACGCGCCGGACTCCTCCGGCCCGCACCGAAAGGACCACCACCATGGTCGACCTGACCCAGGTCAGCGCCACCCCGAGCCCCGACCTGCTGACCCCTGACAACGCCGTCGTACTGTTCGTGGACCACCAGCCGCAGATGTTCTTCGGCACCGGCAGCGGCGACCGCACCGCGATCATCAACGCCACCGTCGGCCTCGCCAAGGCCGCCCGGGCCTTCGACGTCCCGGCCGTGCTCACCACCGTCGCCGCCGAGTCCTTCTCCGGTCCGCTGCTGCCGCAGCTGGGCGCGGTCTTCCCGGAGGCGAAGATCCTCGACCGCACCTCGATGAACGCCTGGGAGGACGAGGCGGTCGTCGAGGCCGTCAAGGCCACCGGGCGCGGCAAGGTCGTGATAGCCGGGCTGTGGACCGAGGTCTGCCTGGTCCTGCCCGTGCTGTCGATGATCGAGCAGGGCTACGAGGTCTACGTCGTCACCGACGCCTCCGGCGGCGTCTCCCCCAAGGCCCACGAGCACGCGATCCAGCGGATGACCCAGGCCGGCGCCGTGCCGGTCACCTGGGTGCAGGTGCTGCTGGAGCTCCAGCGCGACTGGGCCCGGACGGAGACCTACGGCGCCGTCATGGAGATCGTCAAGGAGCACGCCGGCGCCTACGGCCTCGGGGTCGTCTACGCCCAGGCCGTCATCGGCGAGCACGCCGCCGGCTGACCCGGCCTCGGGGACGCCGGAACACAACGACCAGGAACACAGGGACCAGGAACAGGACATGACGGATACCGGACTGCTGATCCTCCGCGTGGTGGTGGGCCTGCTCATCGCCGGCCACGGGGTACAGAAGGTGAGCCACCGCCTGGGCGGCAACGGCCTGGCGGGCGGGACTGAGGAGTTCCGGCACGACGGCTTCGCCGGCGGGCGGCTGACCGCGCTCGCCGCGGGCGCCGGGCAGATCGGTTCGGGCCTGTTCCTGGCCCTGGGCGCGCTCACCCCGCTGGCGGCCATGGTCGCCATGGGCGTGATGACGGTGGCGATCACCGTCAAGCGGCCGCACGGACTGTGGGTGCAGGACGACGGCTACGAGTACCCGCTGGTGCTGGTCGTCACCGCCGGGTCGCTCGCCCTCACCGGGCCGGGCCGGTGGTCCGCCGACCACGCGGTCGGCCTCACCGGCTGGCCGCTGTGGCTGTCGCTCGCGTGCGCCGCGCTCGGCCCGGCCAGCGGGCTGCTCACCCGGGCCGTCCTGCACCGCCCGCCGACGGCGGAGGGGGTGGCGGCCGGTGCGCGAACTGCTGGCTGACGTCCGCCGGACGCTCGCCCCGCCCCGCACGGACCGGCACGGGCCGCTGCCCCCGCTGATGCTGCTGCTGACCATGGCCACCGGCGTGGTCGACGCCGTCAGCTACCTCGGCCTCGGGCACGTCTTCGTGGCGAACATGACCGGCAACGTGGTCTTCCTGGGGTTCTCGCTCGCGGGCGCCCCGGGGCTGTCCGCCCCCGCCTCGCTGGTCTCGCTGGCCGCCTTCCTGACCGGCGCGCTCGCCGGCGGGCGGCTCGGCAGCCGCCTGGCGGGCCACCGCGGGCGGCTGCTGGCCCGGGCCGCCGGAGTCCAGACGGTGCTGACGGCCGCCGCCGCCGTCACCGCAGCCCTGGCCGACGGCGGCGCGGGCGACGAAAAGAACTACGCGCTGATCGTCCTGCTCGGCCTCGGCATGGGCCTGCAGAACGCCGTGGCCAGGCGCCTGGGCGTGCCCGACCTGACCACCACCGTGCTGACCCTCACCCTGACCGGCCTCGCCGCCGACTCGGCCCCGGCCGGGGGCACGGCCCCGCGCCCGGGGCGGCGGATCCTCTCCGCCCTCGCGATGCTGCTCGGCGGACTCGCCGGCGCGGCCCTGGTCCTGCACGGGCGGCCCGCCACGGCCCTCGCCCTGGCCGCCCTGCTGCTGCTGGCCACCGCGCTGACCGCCCACCGGGTCTCCGCCCCGGACGCCCACTGGGCACCGCCGACGGCCTGACCCCGACACGCCCCGACACACCCCGACCGGAAGGATCCTCCCCATGATGAAGGGCTTCGCCCGCCGGCTGGTCCCACTGGCGGCGGCGATCGCCGCGCTGACCGCCGTTCCCACCGCCTCGGCGGCCTACGGCGACACGGCTCGCGCACCCGGCACGCACCGGCAGTTCGCCGTCGGCCCGCAGTACGACTCCACCCACGTCTACGTCGAACCGGGCACCGAGCAGGCCTTCGTGGCCAGTTGGGTCGCCACCTTCGGCGGCACCACGATCGGCCCCAACGCCACCCAGGTGACGCCGACCCCCAGCCGTACGCTCTCGGAGCTGGTGCTCTCCCCCGTCGGCACGCTCTCGGTGTTCGACTACACCACGCCCGTCCCGTACCCGTTCGGCACCGAGCGCACCGGCTGGCTGGTCACCGACCTCGACCGGGCCGTCGCCGCCGCACGGTCGGAGGGGGCGTCGGTGACGGTCGCCCCGTTCGCCGACCCGATCGGCCGGGACGCCGTCGTCCAGTTCCCCGGCGGCATCAGCGCCCAGCTCTACGTGCACACCACCCCGCCGTCCTACCCGGACCTGGCGAGCGTGCCGGAGAACCGGCTCTACCTGTCCCCCGACGCGGTCGGCTCCTTCCTGCGCAGCTACCTGGCCTTCACCGGCGGCCGGATCACCTCCGACGACCGACGGGCCGACGGCGCCGCGATCGGACTGCCCGGGACGACGTACCGGCTGCTGCGCCTCACCTCGGGCTTCGGCACCACCACGGTCACCGTGACGGACGGCCACCTGCCGCACCCGTTCGGCCGCGAGCTGACCGGCTACGGCGTCGCCGACCTCGGCGCCACCCTGGACCGGGCGAAGGCGGCCGGCGCCTCGGTGCTGTGGGGACCGGTCACGGCGGGCGGCCGGGACAGCGCGATGGTGCGGTTCCCGGGCGGCTACCTCGCGGAGGTCCACACCGCCCGGTGACCCGCCTCCCCGGAACCGGCCCACCCCAGAACGGAGTGGGCCGGTTCCGCGGCGTCCGCCGTCCTGCGGCGGGCGGCGGGCGACTCGGGAGCTCAGCCGCTGCCGAGGGCGTGCGCGAGCGCGGCCCGCGAGGTGATGCCGAGCTTCGGGAAGATCTTGTAGAGGTGCGCTCCCACCGTGCGGGGCGACAGCTGGAGCTGCTGCCCGATCTCCCGGTTGGTCAGGCCGGTCGCGGCCAGCCGGGCGATCCGCAGCTCCTGGCCGGTGAGGCCGCCGGGCTCCGCGGCCGGGCCGCCCGGCGGCAGCGCCACCTGGTCTCCCGCGGCCCGGAGCTCCTCCTCGCAGTACCGCGTCCACGGGTCGGCCCGGAGGCGCCGGAACACGTGCTGCGCCACCCGCAGCACCCCCCGGGCCCCGGCCCGGTGGCGCCGCCGGAGCCACGAACCGTGGGCGAGCCGCAGCCGGGCGAGCTCGAACGCCCAACGCTCCGCCCCCGGCACGGCGTACGCGGTCCGGTAGGCCTCCTCGGCCTCGTCGTCCTCGGCGGCCAGCGCGACCGCGGCCGCGAACAGGAAGGCGTGCCGGTCGGAGATCTCCGCGGAGCGGGCCGCGCGCGCCGCCGCCAGGTGGGCCCGGGCCTCGTCCCGCCGGCCGGTGTGCACGGCCGCCGTCACCAGGTCGAGGACCAGCGCGTGGTACCAGGGCGGGCCCGCGGGCAGCAGTCCGGGCGGGGTGAGCCCGCAGAAGTGCCCGTACGCCTCCTCGTAGCGCCGGTGGGCGAGCGCGGCCAGCCCGCGCAGGTGGGTCAGCCGGTCGAGGACGTACCGCAGCCGGGCCCGGGTGGCGACGGGCCGGACGACCTCGTCGACCGCCCTCAGCCCGGCCTCGTCGCCGCGCCCGGCCAGGAAGTGGGCATGGTACTGGCGGAACATCAACGCATTGGTGTGGTAGCCCAGTTCGTCCGCGATCTCGGCCTCGCGCAGGCTGACGGCGGCCTGGTCCCAGTGCCCGAGCAGATAGTCCTGGTGGGCCTTGGCCTTCGCCACCGAGCCCTGGGTGGCGTAGCCGTGCAGCCCGGCGACGCGCTGCCAGAGGTCGCTCTCGGGGCAGTCGAGCGCCGACGCCGTCCACAGCACGAGCCAGGCGGCACCGGCCTCCTGTTCCTCCGTCATCGCCTCGGCCGCCCGCCGCAGGGCGGCGGCCGCGTCCGGCCCCGGGTCGGTCCAGGCCCGCAGGCAGAGCCGCCCCACCTCCGGGACGCCGTCCCGGTGCCGTTCCAGGGCGCGCCAGATCCGGGGGTCGTCGGTGTAGCCGGCGGCCAGCAGCAGCTTGAAGAAGACCTGCTCCGTGAGGCCGCCGAAGGTGTCGGCGCCCGGCTCGGTCAACGCGTCGAGGGCCGCGGGCAGCAGCGTGGCGGAGGACTCGAAGTCGACGTGGTGGCTCTGGTCGGCGTAGACCACCGCGTACCCGAACAGCGGGGCGACGTCCGGGGGCACCGTACTGGTCCGCAGCTCCTCCACCAGGGCCGCGGCGTGCCGCAGTTGACCACCGCGGGCCGCCATCACCGCGGCCCAGGTGAGCCGGCGGGCGCGGTCGCAGGAGCCGGGGCTGAGGCCGGCGCCGCGTTCGAGCAGGAGCGCGCCCTCCGCGTCGCCCCCGCGCCCGGCCAGCTCGCGCCCGGCCCGTTCCAGGCGGCGTGCCAGGTCCTCGTCCGGGAGCCAGGCGGCCGAGGCCTCGTGGCTCAGCCGCCGGGGGTCGTCGGGCGCGAGCACCGCGGCGAGGGTGCGGTGGGCCGCCCGGCGCTCGGCGTCCGAGGCCGCCGAGACCACCGCCGCGCGCACCAGGGGGTGCCGGAAGGCCAGTTGCCCGGCCTCGTCGAGCCGGGCCAGACCGTCCGCCTCGATCCGTGCCAGGGTCTCCCGCGCGCCGTCGTCCGCGACCGCGCGCAGCCACGCGGCCCCGCCGAACTCCGGTCCGGTGGCCAGCGCGCCCAGCAGCAGCAGGCGTCCGACCTCCGGCGTCATCGTCTCCAGCCGGTCCGTGAACAGCCGCTCCAGCTTCCGCCCCAGCGGCAGCGGCTCCGGCAGCGGCGCGAGTCCCCGCTGCTGTGCGGACGCCAGCTGGCGCGGCAGCTCCACCAGCGCCAGCGCGTTGCCGGCCGCCTCGGCGAGGACCCGCTCCCGGGTGGTCGCCGCGAGGTCGGGGTGGTGGGCGCCCAGCAGCAGCGCGGCGTCGACGGGAGGCAGCGCCCGCAGGTCGAGGGCCTCGGCCGACCAGGTCTCGGCCGACCAGGTCCGGTCGGCCGGGCCGTCCGGCCGCCCGGCCCCGACGATCACCAGCGGCAGGTCGGCGCTGCGCCGGTGCAGGAAGGCGAAGACCGTCGCGCTCGACGAGTCGATCCAGTGCAGGTCGTCCAGGACGAGCAGCACCGGGGCCGTCCGCACCGCCTCGTCGAGCAGCGTGAGCGCGGCGGCACCGACGGCGAATCCGGTCGGCGTGCCGGACCGCACGCCCAACGCGCTCTCCAGCGCCTCGCGCTGGTGCGCCGACAGGGCGCCGGACCGCCGCAGCAGCGGCCAGAACACCTGGTGGAGCGCGCCGAAGGCGAGGTCCGTCTCCGCCTCCGTGCCGACCGCCCGCAGCACGGTGAACCCGCGCTCGCGCGCCGCCCGCTCGACCCAGCCGAGCAGCGTGCTCTTGCCGACCCCGGCCTCGCCCCGCAGCAGCACCGTGGAACCGCTCCGGCCGTCGACCGCCTGCACCAGCGCCGCGGTGAGCACCTCCGTCTCCCGCTGCCGCCCGACCAGGGCCCGGCCCTGCCCACCGTCCGTCACGCACTCCCCCTCAGGTCCGCCCGACCCGTCCGGCGAGCACCCGATGCTACAACCTGTCAGGCCCCCGCAACCGAATCCTCCCTGGTCAGAGCCATGAACGAGCGAGGCCCCACCGGCGCTCCGCCCACAAACGGACGCCGCACCCCTCGGCTCCCCGGTTCGCGTCGGCCCGGGCTCTCGTCGGGCGAGGACGGGGGTCACCCGGTGGCCGCGGGGCGGTACGGCGGACGCCGACTTTCGGTTATCGCGCGCGGCGGCAGCGTTCTCCTGTGCAGCGGGGCCGAATCCCTTCGGCCTCGGACGGCGTCCGTTCCGACGCGCCCGCAACCGGAAGGGCCTGCCCATGACCGCTCCGCCTGCTCGTCCGTTCTCCCGAGGCTGGCTGCTCGCCTCCTGCGTGCCCGTGCTGCTCCTGCTCGGGATGGCCGCGGCCTCGCCCGCCCCGTCGGCCCCGGCCGCCACCCCCGCTCCCCCGCCGGTTGCGGCGGCGGCCACCTCCCCGGGGCCTGCCCGCGGTCTCGCCGCCGAGCAGGACGGCTACCGGCTCTCCGCCGCGACCTGCGGCGTGCCCGCCGGGCGACCGACGGCCTTCCGGTTCACCGTCACCGGCCCGGGCGGTGCCCCGGTCACCGACTTCGCCGTCCACCAGACCGAGAAGCTGCACTTCTACGCGATCCGCAGCGACCTCACCGGCTTCCAGCACCTGCACCCGGAGATGGCCGAGGACGGCACCTGGACCGCCGACCTGGCGGCCCTCACCCCGGGCAGCTGGCGGCTGTACGCCGACTTCATCCCGAACACCGGCGCCCACGCCGCCGAGCTCGTCCTCAGCCGCACCGTCACGGTGCCCGGCCCTGCCGTCCCGGTGCCCCTGCCCACCCCGAGCGACACCACCACGGTCGACGGCTACACCGTCTCCCTGCACGCCCGACCGATGTCCGGCGCACACCCAGTTGACGGCGACCGTGAGCCGGGACGGCCGACCGCTGACCGACCTCCAGCCGTACCTGGACGCCTACGCCCACCTCAGCGCCTTCCACGAGGGCGACCAGGCACTGGCCCACCTCCACCCGGCCGACGCGGTCGACGGTGATCACGGCGGGCCGACGCTGACGTTCCACGCCCTGCTCCCCGAGCCGGGCAACTGGCGGGTCTTCCTCCAGTTCCAGGCGGCCGGGCAGCTGCACACCGCCCAGCTCACCCTGCACGTCGACTGAGAACCCGGCCGACCTGTTCCCCCGTCCCGATCCGGAACGCCCCCGGGTCCGCGCGGGATTCCGTCGGTTCCTCAGGCCGGCTGAGGAGCCCTCGCACCGGTCAGCGGGACGGTGGTGTCCGGTCGCCACGGGAGCAGGGCGAGGTCCTGGTCCTGCACGGCGAGGACCAGGGCCGAGTCGGGCAGCGCGCGGCGCAGCTCGCGCAGCAGGGCCCGGGCGGTCGGGCGATCGAGTCCGGCGGTGGGTTCGTCGAGCAGCAGGATGCGCGGACGCCGCAGGATCGCGCGGGCGACGGTGAGGCGGCGCCGCTGTCCTTGGGACAGGGCGCGGCCGCCGGGGCCGACCGGGGTGTCCAGGCGCAGGCCGTCGAGGCCGACCGCTGCCAGGGCGGCGCGCAGTTGCCCTCGGTCGGCGTGGGGCGCGGCCAGGCACAGGTTGGCCGAGACGGTCGTGTCGGCGAGCCAGTCGTCGGCCTCGACCAGGGTGAGCACATCGGCGACGGCCTCGGCAGGCAGGTCCGCGACGGGGGCGCCGCCCAGCCGCACCCGGCCGGAGGCGGTCGGCAGCCGTCCGGCCAACTGCCCGAGGAGGGTGGACTTCCCGCTGCCGTTGGGACCGGTGACGACGACCAGGCGGGGGGCTTCGACGGCGAACGAGAGCGGCCGTCCGCCGTCGGCAGTGGGGAGGCCTGCCACGGTGAGCACCGGAGCGCCCCCCGTGGGCGTGGGCTGTCGCCGGTCGGCGGGGGTCGCGGCGAGCGGGCCGAGGCGCGCGGCCGCGTCCTGGGCGGCGGCCAGGTCCTGGAGCAGCTGCGGAAAGCGGTCCAGCAGGTCCCACACCGCCGTGAGCAGCAGCACCTCGCCGACGACGTCGGCCACCGGCTGCGACCAGCCGCCCGCCCGCAGTGCGAGCAGCAGGGCGAGGCCCTGGCCGAGGGCGGCCAGCAGCCGCAGGCCCAGCCGGCCCGTCCGCTGCTCGGCCGCCGCGGCGGCGGTGGCCGCCTCCTCGCGCTCCAGCGCCGTCGCGACGACGCCTCGGGTCTGCGGCACCGCGTCCAGGCAGCGCAGTTCGTTGAAGGCGGCCCTGGCGGCGATCAGGTCCGTCCGGGCGCCGGTGCGGGCGTCGGCGGCGCTCGCGAGGTGGCGTCGGGCCCGGCGGCCGGTGCGGACCGCCCACCAGGTGCCGCCCGCGAACACCGCGAGCTCGGCCGCGCCGAGCAGCGGGCTCGCCCCCAGCAGCAGCGCCTCCACCAGTACCGCGGTGACGGCGCAGCCGGCGAGTGGCGCGACGACCTGGGCGGGCAGCCCGGCCACCGTCTCCGCATCGGTGGTCAGGCGGGCCAGCAGTGCCCCGTCGCGTCGGGCCCGGAGTTCGCGCGCGCTCAGGTCGCCCGCGCCCCGGACCAGGCGGCCGCGCAGCGTCACGGTCGTGGCGAGGACGACCCGGTGGCTGACCAGCCGTTCCAGGTAGCGCAGCGAGGTGCGCAGCAGGGCCAGGGCACGGACACCTCCCGACGGGTACATCCACGACCAGGTGGTGTCGGCCAGCAGCGTCACCAGCGCACAGGTCGTCAGGAACCAGCCGGACAGGCCCAGCAGCGCCGCCGCGCTCACCTCGGCCGCCGCGGCCAGCGCGATGCCGACGGCCAGGTCGCGGCGGGGAACCGCACGGCGCAGCAGGGTCCAGGCGTTCATCGGGCCCTCCCCCGGTCGAGGCGGATCGTGCGGTCCGCGAGGGGGAGCAGCGCGGGGCTGTGGGTGGCGAGCAGTACGGTCCGGCCGCGGGTCAGCGTGCGCAGGGCCGTCAGCACGCGGGCCTCCGCCACCGGGTCGAGGTGGGCGGTGGGCTCGTCGAGGCAGAGCAGCGGGGCGTCCCGGAGCAGGGCCCGTACCAGCGAGAGCTGCTGGGACTGGCCGGAGGAGAGCCCGCTGCCGCGCTCGCCGAGCGGAGTGTCGAGTCCGCCCGGCAGGTCGTCGAGCACGTCGCCGAAGCCGAGCGCGCGGAAGGCGTCGGCGAGTTCCGCGTCGGTGACCCCGGGGCGGGCGAGCAGCAGGTTGTCCCGGACGGTGCCGGGCAGCAGGTGCGCGGGCTGGCCGACCCAGGCGACGGACGCGGGTGAGGGCGGGTGGAGCGTGCCCTCCCACGCGTGGGCGACGGTTCCGGCGGTGGGCTCGGCCAGGCCTGCGGCGACGGCGAGCAGGGTCGACTTGCCCGCGCCGCTGGGGCCGGTGACGGCGAGGAGGGTGCCGGGGGCGAGGTGGAGGGTCACGTCGTCCAGTGCCGGGTCTTCACGGTCGGGGTGACGGACCGTCGCACGGTCCAGCCGTACGCCGATGGCGCCGCCGGTGCGGCGGGCCGGCACGGGCGGGTCCGGATCCGCAGCGCCGCCGGCGAGGACCCCGTCGATCAGCTCGGCTGCGGCCCGGGCCTCGGCGCGGGCGTGGTAGCCGTACGCCAGGGCGCGCGCGGGGGCGAAGTAGGCGGGGGTGAGGACCAGCACGAAGAGCGCGGTGTCCAGGTCCATCCTGCTTGGTACCAGAGGCAGTTGGAGGTAGTCGAGGAGTGCCAGGCCGCAGTAGGTCGCGACCACGGCGAGGGTGCCGGTGATCAGCAGTTCGATCCAGGCGGTGGAGAGGAAGGCGACCCGTAGCACCGCCTGGGTGCGGCGCGCCAGCTCCTCGTCGTCCTCGCGCAGCGTGCTCGCGGCGGTGTCCCGGGCGCCCAGTCCGATCAGGGTGGGCAGGCCGCGCAGCTGGTCGAGCAGGCGTGCGCCGTGGCGGCGCACCGCCGTGAGCTGCGCGTGCACGGCGACCTGCGTGCCCAGGCCGATGACCTTCAGGTTGGCGGGCAGCAACGGGGTGGCGGCGACCAGGATCAGGGCCACGAACCAGCTGCGGACCGCGATGGCGGCGAGGGTCAGGCCGCTGCCCAGGAGCATCGTGGTCCGGGCCGGGACGTATTCGGTGAGCCACTCGGTGAGCCGGGCGACCTCGCCGGTCAGGGACTCGGCGAGGGCGGCGTCGTCGACACCGGCGCGGGCGGGCCCGTGCGCGGGCAGGGCCGCGGCGAGCAGCCGCTCGCGCAGGGCCGTACGCACCCGGCGGGCGCCGCGGGCGGCGGCCGCGTCGGCGGCGGACAGCAGCACGGACCGGAGCGCGAGGCCGGCCGGCACCAGCCCGGCACCGACCAGGACCTCCGCCATGACGCCCCCGCCGGGCCGGCCGGTGAGCCCGCGCTGGGCGGCCCAGGCCAGGCCCGCCGCCCAGAGCACGGTGCCCAGCGGGGCCAGCCCGCGCAGCAGTCCGGCCCGGCGCAACTCCCCGCGTCCGGGCCCGGACCAGGCGTGCAGGCGGGCCGACACCTCGTCGTCCCGGCTCCCCGCGCGCTCGTCACCGAGCCCGGCCAGCAGGGCGGCCGAGGCGCTCATGCGCCGGCCCGGGTCGCGTCCGGGTCACCCGGACCGGCCGGAGCCGCCGGGTCGACGGGGTCGAGGTCGAAGACCCCGTCCCGCTGGTCCCGCCGGTCGCCCCACAGCCAGGCGACCAGGGCCGCCGTCGAGAGCAGGGCGATGCCGACGGGGTCGATCCAGTCGGCGACCCCGCCGAAGACGTCCTGGGACACGGCCGCCAGCCCGACGCCCAGCACGGTGAGCAGTACGCGCCGGAGGACGACCACGAAGCCGCCCGGCTCGGGCCGGACCGGGCGGCCCCCTCCCGTCCGCGCCCGCAGCGGGGCGAGGGGCTCCTCCGGGGTCTGCGTGAACTTGCCGCGGAAGGCCCACCAGGCGTACGCGTTGTACGCGAGCACCACCGGCATGCAGAGCCCCACGCCGACCACCAGGAAGGCCTGCGAGTCGGCCGGGCTGGACGCCTGGTGGAGCGTCAGTCCGGGCGGGACGACCACCGGGGCGGTCGCGGCCGCCAGCGCGAGCAGGCCGCAGGCCTGGGCCGTGACCACACCCGCGAAGGGCCGCCAGTCCGGCCGCCGTCCGAAGCCGTGCCAGGCCACCGCGCCCGCGGCCGCCGCCCCGGCGACGGCGGTCCAGAACAGCGCCGCGCGCAGCGGCTCGTCGAACCGGAACTCCTGCGGATCGGCGGCCTCCAGGCCGAACCCGAGGACCAGCGCGGCCACGGCGGTGGCCGCCAGCAGCGGGCGCCCGGCCCGCCCCGCCTGCTCGCGGGCGGCGCCCTCGGTCTTGTCCTGCAGCCAGGCGGCGCCGGCCACCAGGTAGAGCGCCACCAGGCCGAGTGCGCACAGCACGCCGTAGGAGGTCAGCCAGTCGAAGGCGCCGCCGCTGAACGACCCGTCCCGTTGCTCCAGTCCGGTCAGCACACCACCGAGCACCAGGCCCTGGCAGAGGGTCGCGGCGAGGGAGGAGGCGCCGAAGAGGAGGGCCCAGCCGCGCCGGTAGCCGGCGGCGGCGCTCTGGAACTCCAGGCCCATGCCGCGCAGGATGATCGCCAGGAGCATGCCGATCAGCGGCAGGTAGACCCCGGGCAGCACGGTCGCGTACACCCCGGGCAGCCCGGCCCACAGGGCGACGCCGGCCAGCACGAGCCAGCTCTCGTTGGCGTCCCAGGCGGTGGCGATCAGCTCGCCGTACTCGCGCCGGTCCTTCCCCTTGGCGAACAGGCTGAGCATGCCGACGCCCAGGTCGTAGCCGCCCAGGACGACGTACATGCCGAGCGAGAGCAGGACGAGCGCGTAGGTGGCGTACTCAAGCAACGGGGGTCTCCGTTCCGGGGGCGGTCACCGCGGCGGAGTCCGCGGGCAGGTCCGGGCCGGCCTTGACCGTGCGGACGATGTAGCGGATCCAGACGGCCAGCAGGGCCGCGTAGAGGAGCACGAAGGCGGCCAGGGTGGTGGCGGCCTGCGCGGTGGTCAGGTGCGACAGCGCGTCGGCCGTGCGCAGCTTGCCGTAGACCACCCAGGGCTGCCGCCCGGTCTCGGCGGTGATCCACCCGCCGGTGATGGCGATGACGCCGGCCGGTGTCATCCAGACCATCCAGCGCAGGAAGCGGCGGGAGTCGAACAGCCGCCTGCGCAGGCGCAGCACCAGTCCCGCGAGGGCGGTGGCGAACATGGCCAGGGCGGTGAAGTACATGGCGCGGAAGCCGTAGAAGGCGCTCCACATGTTGGGCCGCTGGTCGGGCGGGGTCTCCAGCAGACCGGGCACCGGGGCCTCCCCGGTGAGGTCGTGGCCGATCACCGCGCCCAAGTGGGGGACGGTGACGCGCAGGTCGTTGGTGCCCCGGTCGGTGTCGGGGACGACGACCAGGTTGTACCCGTTGTTGTCGGTGCGCCAGTTCCCCTCGAAAGCCTGGAGTTTCGCGGGCTGGTGCTGCGCCATGAAGATGGCGGTGGCGTCGCCGATGTACAGCTGCACCGGCATCAGGACGGCGAGCACGCCGAGGGCGATGGACAGGCAGCGGCGCGCGAACGGCAGGGCCGCCCGGCGCTGCTTGACCAGGTACCAGGCGGAGATGCCGCCGACGAACCAGCTCGCGCTGATCAGCACGGCCAGCAGCATGTGCGGGAAGCGGTAGGTGAAGGCCGGGTTGAGCAGGATCTCGGTCCAGTCGCTCGGACGGAACTGGCCGGCCGTCTCGGTGTACCCGACCGGATCCTGCATCCAGCTGTTGGCGGACATGATCCAGGTGGTGGACAGCAGGGTGCCGAAGGCCACCATCCAGGAGGCGAAGGCCATCGTCCGGGGGCGGACCCGGCCTTCGCCGTAGAGCATGACGCCGATGAAACCGGCCTCCAGGAAGAAGGCCGTGATGACCTCCATGCCGATGGTGACCCCGATGACCGGTCCGACGGCATGGGCGAAGACGCCCCAGTTGAGGCCGAACTCGAAGGTCATCACGGTGCCCGCGACGACACCGAGGCCGAAGCCGACCGCGAAGATCTTCTTCCAGAAGCGGAAGATCTGCTGGTAGAGCGGGTTGCCGGTGCGCACGTAGGCGGTCTGCACGACGGCGAGCAGCACGGAGAGGCCGACCGTGAGGGCCGGGAAGGACATGTGGAAGATCGCCGTGATGGCGAACTGCCACCTGGACAGGTCTACGGCGGCCGGTGGGGCCATGAGGTCTCCGGAGGGTACGCGGAACGGGCGGGTGCGGGGGAGGCAGGGGCGCGCGGTCATCCGCGGGCGGGTGCGGCTGCCTCCCGGCGAACCTAGGCGGCCCGCGGTGCCCCCGATGCCTTCGCAGCGCATCGTCGGTTGCCTCGCAGCGCACAGCGCGTCCCTCGGACAACTGCGAACCGAGGTGCCGCCGGGCACGACGGAACGCCGAGGACACTCCGTGCCTGCTGGGGACGGTGCCGAGCACGCAGAGAACACGCCGACGCGGTCGGGATGCCTAGCGTCGTCCAGGAGCCGGACCTGCTCACCACAGGGCTTCCGGCGAATGACCATCAGATGGTGTGAGGGAACGGGCGAAGAGATGAGCGGAACCGACGAGTTCGACCTCGTGGTGCTGGGCGCCGGTCCGACCGGGGAGAACCTCGCGGACCGCGCGCGGGCCGGCGGGCTGAGCGTGGCGATCGTCGAACGCGAGCTCGTGGGCGGCGAGTGCTCGTACTGGGCGTGCATGCCGAGCAAGGCGCTGCTCCGGCCGCCGGCCGCGCTGCGGGAGGCGCAGCGGCTGCCCGGTGCGAGGGCCGCCGTCACCGGCGGGCCGGACGCCGACGCGGTACTGCGGCGCCGGGACGACTTCGCCTCGCTGTGGCGGGACGACGGCCAGGTGGCCTGGCTGGACTCCGCCGGGATCACCCTGGTCCGCGGGCACGGCCGGCTGGACGGCGAACGGCGGGTGGTGGTGGACCTCCCCGGCTCCGGCCGCCGCACCCTGACCGCACGTCACGCCGTGGCCGTCTGCACCGGCACCGGTGCCGCCCTGCCCGACCTGCCGGGCATCGAGCACACGGGTGTGTGGACCAGTCGCGAGGGAACCAGCGCGCCCGAGGCCCCCGGCCGGCTGGCCGTCGTCGGCGGCGGCGCGGTCGCCGTGGAACTGGCCACGGCCTGGAGTGCGCTGGGCAGCCGGGTGACCCTGCTGGTCCGGGGCGGGGCCCTCCTCCCCCGACTGGAACCCTTCGCCGGCCGGCTGGTGGCCGAGGCGCTCCGGGAGTCCGGGGTCGAGCTGCGCTTCGGGGTGTCGGTGGCCGGCCTGGCCCGGGACGGCGGGGTCGTCCTGGACCTCGGCGAGCACGGTGAACTGCGGGCCGACGAGGTGCTGTTCGCCACCGGGAGGCGGCCCGCGACCGACGACCTGGGACTGGAGACGGTCGGACTGGAGCCCGGGGACTGGATCGAGGTGGACGACACCGGACTGGCCGTGGGCGTGACCGGCGGCTGGCTCTACGCGGCCGGCGACGTCAACCACCGCGCCCTGCTGACCCATCAGGGCAAGTACCAGGGACGGGTCTTCGGCGCCGTGATCGCCGACCGGGCGTCCGGGCGTGGGCTCGACCTGCTGCCCTGGGGGCGCAGCGTCGCGACCGCCGACCACGCGGCCGTGCCCCACGTGGTCTTCACGGACCCGGAGGTCGCCTCGGTCGGGCCCACCCTCGCCGAAGCAGCCGCGGCCGGCCGGCGCGTGCGGGCCGTCGACTACCGGATCGGCGACGTCGCGGGGGCCGCGCTGTACGCCGACGGGTACCGCGGGCAGGCCAGGGTCGTGGTCGACCTGGACCGCGAGACCGTGGTGGGGGCGACCTTCGTCGGGTCCGGGGTCGCGGAACTGCTCCACTCGGCGACCGTCGCCGTCGCCGGGGAGGTGCCGATAGGTCGGCTCTGGCACGCCGTCCCCGCCTACCCGACCATCAGCGAGGTCTGGCTACGCCTGCTGGAGGCCTACCGCGGCTGAGCGGGGCCGGACGGTCAGGCGTGGGCGGGGCCCGTCCTGGGGAACGGGCCCCGCCCGCTGCTCACGCCGCGGGCCCGGGGGTGACGACGAGGTGCTCGGCGAGGAACCAGACCTGGGCCTCGCCGGTGCGGATGACCTGCGAGACCAGGAGGTCCTGGGTGCCGTCGTCGCCGAGCCGCGCGGTGCGGGTGGCCGCGTCGCGGGCCTCCGCGAGGATGGCCTCGTGGGCGTCGAGGAGCCGCGAGAGCATCGCCGGTGCGTCCTCGACGCCGTCCGGCGGGCGCGGTACGCCGGTGATCTCGGCGGCGTGGCGGGGGTCGCCCACCGCGACGCCGCCCAGGCTCTGCACCCGCTCGGCCAGCTCGTCGACCAGGGCCAGCTGCTCCTGGGCGTGCTTGTCGAGAAGCAGGTGCAGCTGGTAGAAGGTCGGGCCGCGCATGCCCCAGTGGTGCTTCTTGTACAGCGCGTACAGGAACTGGGTGTCGGCGAGGACGCGGTTGAGCCGCTGGCACGAGTAGAGCCGGGCGTCGTGGGAGAGCGCGATCGGCAGCTGGGTGACGGTGCCGAAGGCCTGGATCTCGGGGGTGTGCTGGTGGAGGCGCGGCTGGCTGGTCACGGTGGTTCTCCCGGTCAGTGGGTGACGGTGCGGACGGCGGTGCGGATCAGGTCGGCGACCGGCTCGGGGTGGGCGAGCATGACCAGGTGCGAGGAGCCGACCTCGACGGTGGTCATCCCGGCCCGCCGGTAGCCGAACCGCTCGACCTCGGGGTTGATGGTCCGGTCGGCGGAGGAGACGAGCCCCCAGGACGGCTTGCTCCGCCACGCGGCGACCGGCGCGGCCTCGCCGAAGGCCGCGGCGGCGAGCGGGCGTTGCGAGACCGCGAGGACCCGGGCGAGTGCCGGGTCGACGTCGGCGGCGAAGATCGCCGGGAAGCGGTCGACCTCGACCGAGACGTCGGTGCCCCCGCCGTCCGCACCCTCCAGCGGGAAGGGCGTGTACACCAGCGCCGAGGCGAGCTCGGAGTCGGGGAAACGGCCCTGCAGCTCGCCCAGGCTCTCCCCCTCCTCCAGGGCGTAACCGGCCAGGTACACCAGTGCCTTGACGTTCTCCTCGGCGCCGGCGACGGTGATCACGGCGCCCCGTAGGAGTGTCCGACCAGCACAACGGGGCCGGGGATGCCCCGGACCACCGACGCGATGTAGGCGGCGTCGCCGAGCAGGCTGCGGTTGGGCACGGCCGGTGCCACCACCTCCAGTCCGTCGGCGAGTAGTTCGGGGACGACCCGGGCGAAGCTGGAGGCGTCGGCGAAGGCGCCGTGCACCAGCACGACGGTCGGGGTGTCGTGATTCGTCATTCCTGAGTCCTTGTTCCCGGGCCCCTGTTCCTGGGCCCTCTCGGTTGCGCGCTGCTGGTGGTCATCAGGCTAGGAACACGTAAGCGGGGCGCCTGTCCTGAGCGCGCACGCCCTCCTGCCGGTCCGCGCACCCCTCGCCGCTCCGGGGCCGAGGTCGTGGCCGGTGCCGTCCCCTCAGACGCCCGCGGCGGGGCGCTGGTCGGCCGGCCCGCCGCCGCCGAGCTGCCAGTCGCGGGGCGTCATGCCGTACGCGGCGCGGAAGGCGCGGCTGAAATGGCTGGAGTTGGCGAAGCCCCAGCGCCTCGCGACGCCCGCCACACCCAGCTCCCCGGCCATCGGGCGCAGCAGGTCCCGGCGGCAGCGCTCCAGCCGCTGGGTCCGGATCCACCCGCCGACCGTGACCCCCTCGGGCTGGAACAGTTTGTGGAGGAAGCGGACCGACATGAAGTTCGCCGCCGCGATCCCGGCCGGTGACAGGTCCGGGTCGTAGAGGTTCCGCACGATGTGGGCCTTGACGCGCTCCAATGAGGCCGCGTTGCGCGGAGTCCGCGCCCGGGCGCGTTCGAGCCGCTCGTCGACGAGCTGGGCCACCAGGTCGAGCGCGGTGGCCGCCGCCCGGCGGCCGGCGGCTTCCTCCAACCCGCCTGCCTCGCGAGCCATTTGGGCGAGATAGGTCGCCACCAGCGCGGCGATGCCCTCGCTGCCGGTGAAGGCCGTCGCGGTCAGTGCCCGCAGGTCCCGCTCCGGCACGTCCAGGTCGGCGCGGGGGAACTGGAAGGAGGTGAAGGCGAATCCGCCGTCGAGCTTCTTGCGGAACAGGTGGGACGAATCGGTGAGGGAGAACTCGCCCGGCCTGATCAGCGCCTCCCGGCCGTCCTGCTCCTTGATCGCGCTGCCCCGCTCCTGGAGGCTGACGATGAGGGACCGCCGGTCGTCCTTGGCGATCAGGTGCTTGCCGCGCGACACCACCTGCGGCCCCGCCTGGACGCGGGAGATCCGCACCGGGCCGAGCTGGCGGCTGACGATCGTTCCGGGGGACGGCTCCTCCTCCAGCAGGTTCACCGCCATCGGCACGAAGGCACGGGACACCGCCTCGTGCCAGCACTCCGCGCGGTCGGCGGCGGACAGGGACGTGGTGGAGAGTTCGGTGGGCACGGGGTTCCTCCCGGATCGATCGGCCGTCGGAGCCGACAGTGCGGTCCCCGCCTCGCGGCCGAACTCGCGGCGGGGTTGGTCCGGGCAGCCCGGCGGCGGACGCCGACGTTAGCCGCCGCACCACGGCGTGGTGCGCTCTGCGCGTATCCGCTGTTGACTCTCCGCGCATCACCGCCCCGGCGGTCACCCCGGCCTCACAGGAACACCGGCCACACCAGGAGCACCGGCCTCAGGGACGGCGGTGCAACGCCACGTGCACGGTGTCGACGGCCTGGATCAGCGCGGCCCTGGCGGTGCCGGTGGGATGGCGCCCGTCGAGGAGGAGGAAGCCGTGCACGGCCCCCTGGTAGCGCGTCGCCACCACCGGAACGCCCGCCGAACGGAGCCTGGCCGCGTAGGCCTCGCCCTCGTCCCGCAGCACGTCGGCCTCGGCGGTGACCACGAGCGCCGGGGGGAGCCCGGCGAGCTGCTCCGGGGTGGCCCGCAGCGGCGCGGCCGTGACCTCCCGCCGTCGGTCCACCTCGGGCAGGTAGTCGTCCCAGAACCGGCGCATGTGGTCGCGGTGCAGGAAGTACCCCGTCGCGAACCGGCGGTAGGACGGGGTGTCGAAGTCCGCGGCGGTCACCGGGCACAGCAGTACCTGGTGCACCAGCCGGACGTCCCCGCGCTGCCGGGCGAGCAGCGTCAGCGCCGCCACCAGGTTGCCCCCCGCGGAGTCGCCGACGGCGGCGATCCGGTCTTCCGACAGGCCGACCTCACGGCCGTGCGCGTGGATCCAGCGGGCGACGGCGTAGCACTGCTCGACGGCCACCGGGTAGCGGGCCCCGGGGGCCCGGGCGTAGTCCACGTACACCACGGCGGCGTCAGTCCCCAGCGCGAACTCCCGGACCAGCCGGGCGTAGGCGGCGGCGTCGCCGAGCGACCAGCCGAGGCCGGGCAGGAACAGCACGACGGGGCTCGGCTCGGGGGCACCGACGGGTCTGGTCACCTGGACGTGCACCCGCCCGGTGGGTCCGCAGGGCAGGGCGAGCCGTTCCGTGGTGGTGCCGTACGGATCGTCCGGATCCCCGCCCGTCGCCTCCCCGCCGGCTGCCTTCCCGCCGGGCGGCGCGCCGACGTCCCGCGCCTCGTCCGGGGCCTCGCCCGGGGCCAGGCGGGAGAGGTCCGGGAGCTCCGTCGCCGCCTGTCCGGCGGAGGTGTCCAGGAACTCCTGGAGCGCCCGGTCGAGCACCGGTCGTCGGAGGTGCGCGGGGGTGGTGTCGGACAACTCGTCGCTCCTGGCGTGATCGGACGGGCACGGGGTCGCGTGCCGGGCACCTGGTGGCCGCCGGGCGAGGTGCCGGCCGCGCCTCCCCGCGCCACGCGCACGCCGCCCGACCGTACGACCGCAGCGGCGGCCGTAGTGGCCTGTCCGTGCACGGATCCCGGCCGCACCGGGCAGGTCGTCAGCCGGTGTCGGCGGTCCGGAGCGCGCGCCACTCGCGCGGTGAGACGCCGTAGGCGGCCCGGAAGGCCCGGCTGAAATGCGCCGGGTTGACGAAGCCCCACCGTTGGGCGACCGCCGACACCGTCGGCGCGGTGCGACCCCGGCGGCCGAGCTCCCGGGCGCACGCGTCCAGCCGGCGCCGTTGGATGAGCCGGCTCACCGTCACGCCCTCGCCCTCGAACAGCCGGTGCAGGTACCGCACGGAGATGTGGTGGGCCCGTGCGATCGTCTCGGGCGACAGTTCCGTGTCGGCCAGGTTCCGGTCGATGTGCTCCCGCACCCGGCGCACCAGGTGCTCGTTCGGAGCGCCGGGCACCTCGGCCGTGTGCACGGCGGCCAGCTGGGCGACGAGCGTGCTCAGCATGTCGGCGACACTGCCGGGCAGCCGGTCACCGACCGGGGCCGGATAGGAGTGCGCGAACGCGGCAAGGGCGTTGAGGAAGGGCACCAGCACGGAACCGTACCCCTCGGCCGGAGTGACGGCCGTACCCGCCACCTGCCGCAGCTCGTGCTCCGGCACGCCCAGCAACCGGCGCGGCAGGTGGAAGAGGTGGGTGCGGAAACCCTCCGGGTAGTCGACCGAGTACGGCCGCGCCGTGTCGTACAGCACGAACCCGCCCGCCGACACCGCCGCCCGCCGCCCGTCCTGCTCCAGCACGGCCCGACCCGACACCTGCACCCCGACCCCCACCTGCGGCTCCGTCAGCGGGGCCCGTGCGATCAGCGCCGCCGTCCGGGAGACCCGCGCCGCGTCGGCCTCCAGCGTCGAGATCCGGACGTATCCGAGCCGGTGCGACGCGAGCCGGCCCGCGAGCGGCCGCCCGGCGAGCGGGACCACCTCGACCGGCACCAGTGTCCGTGACAGCTCCGCACTCCAGAGCGTCGCCGTCGCGTCCTCCGGAACCGACGCGGTCGTCACCTGCGAACCCACCTGACCGCCCTTTCGCCGAAACCCTGCCGATTCAGCCTGACCTCCGGGCCCGGGGGCCTGTTAAGTCATCTGACTGCCGAGCGGGTGCGGCACGGCGCGGGAGCCGAGCGGGCCGCCGGTCAGGCCGCCGGGACGGGCTGCAGCCGGTAGGCGTCGCCGTGGGCGACGACCCGGCCGGCGGTGGGCGGGGCGAAGTGGGTGCCCAGCAGCAGGGCGTCGGTGCCGGCCAAGGAGGCGAGCAGGGCGCGGCGGGTGGCCTCGGAGCGCTCGGGCTCGATGTCGACGCAGGCGCCGATCGCGGGGTGGGCGAGCTGCACCGGGTGGTGCACGCAGTCGCCGGTGATCAGCGCGGTCTCGCCGCGGTCGGCCAGTTCGACGGCGATGTGCCCGGGGGTGTGGCCGGGGGTGGGGATCAGCCGCAGGCCCGGGACGATCTGCACGCCCTCGGCCGGGACGTCGACCAGGTCGAGCTGTCCGGCCCGCTCGACCGGGAGGACCGAGTCGCGGAACATCTGCGCACGGGCCTCGTCCATGTCGTACCCGGCCCAGAACTCCCGTTCGGCACGGGCGGTGAGGTAGCGGGCGGCGGGGAAGGTCGGCACCCACGCGCCGTCCTCCCACCGGGTGTTCCAGCCGACGTGGTCGGCGTGCAGGTGGGTGAGGACCACCAGGTCGACGGTCTCCGGCGCGAACCCGGCCGCGGTGAGGCGCTCCAGGTAGTCGGTGCGCAGGTCGTGCCAGGCCGGGTTGGCGCGCTGCTTGCCGTTGCCGATGCCGGTGTCGACCAGCACCCGCAGCCCGTCCACGACGAACGCGAAGCTGTGGCTGTCGAGGTGGAGGACGCCGTCCTGGCCGGCGAAGTCGGGGCGCAGCCAGTCGTGGCCGGCCACCACCTCGGGGGTGGCGTCGGGCAGCAGCCAAGGCCCGGTCGCCGACGGCAGCGGGACTTCGTCGATGCGGTGGACGGTGAGGTCGCCGACGGTCCAGGAGGGGGCGGTGGCGGGGGTGGCGGTGGCGGGGGTGGCGGAGGGGGTCTGCACGGTCGGTCGTTTCCTTTGCGGTTCGGTGGGCTGTACGTCGGTGGGTGTTCGTCAGCGGTCGGGGTGGGCCGCGGCCGCCCGGCGCCGTGACCCGGCGAGGGCCGCGAGGGCGGCCACGGCGAGCAGGGCGGCGACGGCGGCGTAGGCGTGGGAGGTGGTCCCGAGCCCGTACTGCCGGGTGGCGGCGCCCGCGGCGATGGCGGGCAGGCTCATGGAGAGGTAGCTGAGCACGTAGTACGCGGCGAGGGTCGCGGCGCGGTCCCGTTCGGCGAGCGGGGCGAGGAGCAGGCGCAGGGTCCCCTGGGAGACGGCGCCGAAGGCCGCGCCGGCCAGGGCCGCGCCGCCGTGGACGGCGGGGGCTCCGGCGCCGTGCAGTCCGGCCAGGGCGAGGGGCGCGGCCGGCAGGACGGCGAGGCAGCCGAGGGTGACGGCGGTGCGGGGGTCGGCGCGGCGCAGGGCCCACACGGTGAGGGTCGCGGTGGCGCTGAGGGTGAAGAAGACCATGCCGCGGGCCGCCTGCGGGGCCTCGGGGGCGGCCAGGCGCACCAGGCCCGGACCGAGGGAGGAGTAGAAGCCGCCCAGGGCCCAGACGGCGACGACGGCGGTGCCGGTGGTCAGCAGGGTGCGGCGCGCCGCGGGCGGGAGGGCGAGTCGCGGGCGCAGCGACCGCAGCGCGCCCGGGTGGCGGCGGGCCGTCTCGGCGGTGAAGGCGACGGCGATCGCCTGGGCCGCGAACAGCGCCGCCAGCAGCAGGTAGACGGTGGTGGTGGGGGCCGGGGCGAAGCGGACGAGGAGGGTGGAGCCGAGGACGCCCGCCGCCATGCCGGCGACCGGGGCGATGGTGTTGGTCAGGGCGGAGCGTCCGGGGTGCCGGGGGTCGGCCAGGTCGAGGAGGGCCGCGCCGGCGGCGCTGGTGGCCACGCCGGTCGCCGCTCCTTGCAGGAGGCGGGCCGCGGTCAGGGTGCCGGCGCCGTCCGCCGAGGCCAGGAGCAGCATCGAGGCGGCCTCCGCGAGGAGTGCGCCGGCCAGTACGGGGCGCCGTCCCAGGTGGTCGGAGAGCGCACCGGTGGTGAGCAGGGCCGACAGCAGGGCCAGGGAGTACGCGGCGAACACGACTGTGACGGCGAGCGCGGAGAGGCCCCAGCGGTCCTGGTAGAGGGGGTAGAGCGGGGTCGGGGCGCTGGAGGCGGCCAGCAGGGCCGCCAGGACGGACGCGTCGAGGGCGAAGGTCGCCGCGCGGTTCCTCCGGTGGGCGGAGGCGCGCGCCACCGGGCCGGTCAGACGGCCGGTCGGACGGCCGGTCAGGGGGCCTGACAGAAGGCCGGACATGGGACTCCCTCCCGTAAAAGCAATGTGTTTGCGTTAAGTGACGATAGAACCTACAGTCGCACTAACGCAAGCCGTTAGCTTTTAGCTTCTCGGCGGGGCGCTCCGCCGTTCCCGCCCGACCGGAAGAGGGATCCTCCAATGTCCTCGCCCGCCCTCACCCCGCCCGAGGCCGCCCGCTGGGCCACCCTGGCCGGACTCCCGCTGCCCGACGACCGCCACGCCGAGGTCGCGGCCACCGCCGAGCACATCCGCTCCGTCGTCGCCGTCCTGCGCGAACTGGACTTCGGGGACACCCCGCCCGGCAGCGCCTACCGCGCGACGCAGGAGCACGCGGGCCACCAGGAGCCGGAGCAGGAGCCGGAGCAGGAGAAGAAGGAGAAGGAGAAGAACGATGCAGCCGCATGAGCTGACCCTCGCCGAGGCCGCCGAGCAGATCCGGGAGCGGCGACTGTCCCCCGTCGAACTGGTCGACTCCGTCCTCGACCGCATCGAGCGGGTGGAGCCGCAGGTCGGGGCCTATGTCACGGTCACCGGGGAGCAGGCCCGCGCCGCGGCCCGCGAGGCCGAGCGGGAGATCGCCCGGGGCCGGTACCGGGGGCCGCTGCACGGCGTCCCGGTCGGCCTCAAGGACCTGATCGACGTCGCCGGCCTGCCGACCACGGCCAGCTCCCGGGTCCGGGCCGACCACCGCGCGAGCGCCGACAGTACGGTCACCGCCCGACTGCGGGCCGCCGGCGCCGTCCTGGTCGGCAAGACCCACACCCACGAGTTCGCCTACGGCCTGACCACCCCGCAGACCGGCAACGCCTGGGACGCCTCCCGGGTCGCCGGCGGCTCCAGCGGCGGGTCCGCCGTCGCGGTGGCGGCCGGGGCGGCGACCTTCGCGCTCGGCACCGACACCGGCGGCTCGATCCGGGTGCCCGCCGCGCTCAACGGCGTGGTCGGCCTCAAGCCGACGTACGGCCTGGTGCCCCGGCACGGCGTCACCTCGCTGTCCTGGTCCCTCGACCACGTCGGGCCGATCACCCGCACCGTCGAGGACGCCGCCCTCGTCCTGACCGCCCTCGCCGGGCACGACCCGCGCGACCCCGCCTCGCTGGACACCCCCGCCGTCGACCACCGGCCACAGCGGGACCTCGACCGGGCCGCGGACCTGACGGGCCTGCGCGTCGGCGTGCCGACCAACCACTACTTCGACCACGTCGACCCGGAGGTGGCGGATGCCGTCCACCGGGCCGTCGGCCACCTGGCGGAGCTCGGCGCCCGGCCCGTCGAGGTCGACATCCCGCTGACCCGCTACCTCCAGGCCACCCAGTGGGGCCTGATGGTGCCGGAGGCCACCGCCTACCACGCGCGCACCCTGCGCACCGCCCCCGAGCTGTACGGGGCGGACGTGCGGGTCCTGCTGGAGGCCGGCGAGCTGCTCGGCGCCGGCGACTACCTGCGCGCCCAACGCGCCCGGACCCTGATGCGCGGCGAGTGGGCCCGCGTCCTGGAGGAGGTCGACGTGATCGCCGCCCCGACCGTCCCGATGACCGCGGCCCGGGTCGGCCAGGCCACCGTCACCTGGCCCGACGGCACGATCGAGGGCGTCTCCGACGCCTACGTCCGCCTCTCCGCCCCGGCGAACATCACCGGGGTGCCCGCCCTGTCCGTCCCGGTCGGCCACGACACGGCGGGCCTGCCCATCGGCCTCCAACTGCTCGGACACCCCCTCGACGAGCGGACCCTGCTGCGGGTGGGCCACGCCTACGAGCGGACGCAGCCGGAGCCGACGCAGCCGGAGCGGGCACAGCCCGCCCGGGCACTCGCGAGCCGGGCCGACCTGCCGAGCGAGCCCCGCTGACCGGGCGTTTCGTCCCTGACTTCTGGGTTCTGGCACAGATCTTGGGGAGCGGTCGCGGAACGTCACCTTGGTGTTCGATTGCGAGGGGCTGGGTCGCGTGAGACCGCGTACGCCTGGCTGCCCGGCAGCCGGAAGTGACGCTCCATCACCTCCTTTGTGGTATCTGCCGTGGTCGGCCGGTGGCGGTGATCGTGCTGGTCATGCAGACCACTGCATCGTTCTGGGACTCGCTCGTGTTCGACGGGATCGACGACTTGGACGTCGAGGCGGTGACCGCCTTGTTCGGTACGGTCGAGGTGGTGGCGCGGGGCCGGGGTGCCGGGGTGCCGGGGTGCCGGGGTGCCGGGGTGCCGGGGCGGAGTGTCCGGACTGTGGCCGCTTCTCGGACCCGGTGCACGACCGATATCGCCGCAGATTGAAGGATCTTCCGCTCGCTGAGCAGGGCTTCGTGATCCGGTTGGTGGTCCGGCGTTTCATCTGTGGGGCGGCGGACTGTCCGCGTCGGACGTTTGCTGAGCGGTTCTCGCGGCTGGCTGCCCCGTACGCACGGTTCACCACCCGGCTCAACCATGCCCTGGAGCGCGAGGGCTCGCGCTCGCCGGTCGGGCCGGCGCCCGGCTGGCAGCCCAGCTGGGCTTCGGCGCGGGAAGGATGACCTTGTTGCGCAGGGTCATGGCATTGCCCGATCCCGCGTTCAGCACGCCGCGTGTGGGCGTGGACGATTTCGCGATCCGTCGTGGCCAGACCTACTCCACCGTCTTGACCAGCGTCGAAGACCACCGCGTGGTCGATGTGCTCCCGACACGTGAGGCCGGGCCGCTGGCTGCGTGGCTGGTCCGTCACCCCGGCGTGGAGATCATCTGCCGGACCGGGGGGGCGCCTCCGCCGAAGGCGCACGGCGCGGTACCCCTGACGCTCTGCAGGTCGCTGACCGGTTCCCTCTGTGGCAGGGCCTCGGCCGGGCCGTGGAGACCTGCGTCGCCGCCCACCGCGACTGCCTGCGCAACCCATCGCCCAGCAGCATGCTGCCGGAGGCCACCGGACTTGCTTCCGGTCGACCGCAGGACGACTCGGAGCCCGTCGGCCGACGTGCCGAGAGAAACAAGGCGGCACATGCCCAGGTTCACGAGCTCCTGGCCCAAGGCCACTCACGCCGGGCGATCGCCCGACACTTGGGCTGGGGCCTCAACACCGTCCTCCGGCACGCGAACGCCGCACGCTGGCAGGACACCATCCGCGACACCGCCCCCGGCCCAGCAGACTGGACCCCTACAAGCCCTACCTGGAGCGACGCTTCGCCGCGGGATGCACCAGCGTCACCCACCTCCACAGTGAACTCGTTGCCGACAACGCGCCCGTCACCTACCAGATGGACCGCTCCCGCATCACCACCCTCCGCGGGGCTCCGGCCGGCGCGCCGCCGCGACCGCCGACGGTGCGGCAGGTGACCGGCTGGCTCACCCGACACCCTTCGACCCTGAACGAGGAGGACCGGGCCGGCCTGAAGGAGGTCCTGGCCCGCTACCCCGAACTGGACAAGGCCGCCGGACACGTCCGCGACTTCGGCGAGATCCTCACCGACCGCCTCGGCTCCACACTCCCCACCTGGATCGACGCAGTCGACGCCAGCCAGCTACCGGGCCTCACCGGCTTCGCACTCCACCTGCTCCGAGACCTCGACGCCGTGACAGCAGGGCTCACTCTCGACTGGAGCTCCGGCAGCATCGAGGGCGCCGTCAACCGCATCAAGAAGATCAAGCGGCAGCTCTACGGTCGCGCCGGCTTCGAGCTGCTCCGCAAGATGATCCTTCTCCAGTAACACTTCGCGATGTTCCCCAAGAGCCGCGCGAGAACCGGACAGCAGGAACCCCTGCCGCGGCGGGCATATAGCCAGTGCATGCAGGTACCCAGCCGTGGCAGGATGACCTCATGTTGATCCGAAAGGGCGATGCCGCGTAGGCGTCCCAAGGCCGTCCGTGCAGAGCGGTGGCGGCCACGATGGCAGTATCCGGTCCTGAGGGTCCCTGGTGTCTCCGCGCGGACTCGTGCTGCGATCCGCCGGGTCGAGGACCAGGAGATGTGGCCCAACGCGGTCGCCAAGGCAATCTGGCGTTTCGAGTGGGCGCTTAAGCAGCCCGGACGCTACCTGGACGCCTCCGCGTTTGATTCGCCGGGGGTGGGAGATGCCCGTGATGACCTGGAGTGGGCGATGCTGCACCTGCCGCCCGGAGCCAAACGGGACTTGGGCCGATTGATCGCGCGTATCGATGAGGAATTCGAGCGCCGCACCTTGCCGGAGCCCAACTACAGTGAGTGGGCGATGACGCGCTGGTGGTGGACCAGAATGCGTGAACGCTGACGGTCTCCAGGGTCGTGGCCCTCCCTGCAATCGAACGAACCTGTCACCTTCCGCGGCCGCTCCCCAAGATCTGTGCCAGAACCGAGTTCTGAGGTCAGGTTCCATGCCAGGTGGGGGTGGCTTCGCTGGTGAGTCAGCGGGTCATGAGGTTGATCATCGCCACGTGGACCATGGCTTCGGAACGGGCGGGGGAGGGCTTCGTGGTCTCGGGCCAGGCGGCGGTGGTTCATGAGCCAGCCGAAGGTGCGTTTCTGTGGAATCCACGATGTCACGTGGGCGGTGTGGGTTCTGTCAGTGGGATCGGCTTGGATGAGGCACATGTCTGTCCATGAAGTAACCCGTCAGCTGCCGGAGATCTCTACCGTTCGGGATCGCTCCCGCGCCATGGCCG